>CANRFD010000099.1 GCA_947629845.1 uncultured Clostridia bacterium | reverse complement strand
TCGATCATCTCGATGCCCGCAACGGTGGCGCTTGCAAGTTTGCCTTCGTCGCGCATCTGCACACGCGTGATATTGATGCGCTTTTTGGAGATGACGCGAGACATAAACACATTGAGAATGATGGAGAAGAGCCCGACGAGGGTAAGGATCCAGCTGTAACTCACCATGACGGCGAGATAGAAAACCATCATCGCCGCATTCAAAACGAGCGGGGCAAACGTATTTACGAGGTCGTTCGCAATTCCGCCGTTCGACTTTTGCCGCTGCTGGATATCACCCGCCATGCGTTGGGAAAAGAACTCCATCGGCATGCGGAGCACCTTCCACATGAACGAAGTATCGCCGACCGCGGCAAGTTTCCCCTCGATCTTCCATCTCGAATGCGCCTCGATGAACGCTACGACGAGCTGCAGCACGGAGACCGCCGCAAGCAAGCCGAAAAAGGGATAGAACCAATCGGGGTTCTCCTGCGTGAGCAGACGGTCGAGAAAGATGCGCGAAAACACGGGCTGGATGATGCCGATGAGAGACGCCAAAAAGGTCGTGAGAACGACGAACGCGACCGCGACGCTTGCACCCGCGAGGCGCCGTTTCGCAAACGACAGCACGCTCTTGGGCTTTCCGCCGGGCACAAAGGCCTCCGTCGGTTCAAACATCAGGCAGATCCCCGTAAAACTTTCGTCGAACGTCTCCATGGGGACGGTATAGTTCCCCTTTGCGGGGTCGTTCAGCACCGCTTTATTGCCCTTAAAACCGCACAGGACGACAAAATGGTTGAAGTTCCAATGGATGATGCAGGGGAACATCCCCTTTTCCTTGAGCTGCTCCGGCTCGAAGCGGTATCCCTTGGCGGCGAGGCCGTAACTACGGGCGGCCTTTAAGAGGTTCCTCGCGTTGGAACCGTCGCGGGAGACGCCGCAATCGGCACGCACCTGCTCAAGCGGGATCCACTTGCCGTAGTAGGCGAGGATCATCGTGAGCGAAGCCGCGCCGCATTCCAGCGCCTCCATCTGCATGACGACGGGCGTCTTGGCAACGCCCTTTGTGACCGGTCTCAACTGCTTCTTCGTGTGCATACCGCGCCTCACCCGAACAAAAAAGAGATGGGCGAAACGCTGCCCGTCACGATGGAGGCCGCATAGACCCCCTCCGAAAGTTCGGCGTCGAGCGTCACCTTATACACCCACTCTCCGGCGGAAAACCCGCCGACGCGCATCGTATAGGCGGAAAAATTTTCGTCCACCGCGATCGGCTGGGCGGAGACGGCGGCCACGGTATACTCTCCGTCGCCGAAGCGCACGGCGTTGCCCGCCTCGATCCCGCGCGCGTCCTCTTCCCGCACATAGCAAACGGCCTTCCCTTCCTCGGAGACGGCGACGGCGTTCACCTTGGTCTCGAGTTTGCCGACGACGCCCCACACGATAAATCCTGCGAGCAGGCAAAGCACCGCCGCGAGCACGACCCAAACGCCCGGGCTTGTCACCTTGATGTAGTCGTTGAGCTGCTCGGGAGACGACACCCGCTCCATGCTCTTCTTCCTGAAAAGGGGATTTTCCATACCCATTCCTCCGTTTTTTGCGTCGCTTGCTAAATGTTCTTCGTGATCGTGAGAATGTTTTGCCCGTTTTTATATTCGTAAGAAATGCCGTCCATGGTCTTTTTTACCATGTAGATGCCGAGCCCGCCGATCTCGCGTTCCTCTGCGGAGAGCTCGGTATCGGGATCGGCCTTTTTCAGCGGATCGTACGGCACGCCGCGGTCGATAAACGTGATAATGACCGCAAGCGGCTCCTCCTTGAGCTCCACGCGCACGGTGGCGGGCCCCACGCCGGGATCGTAGGCATAGTGGGCGATGTTCCCGAAGAGCTCGTCGATCGCGATGTCGATCTGCATCTGCGCTTTTAGGGAGCATCCGTGCAGCCGCAACTGTTCGTTCACGAAATCCGTGACCGTTTCGATGTTTTCCACCGTTGCGTCGATGGTAAGTTCCTTCATACAGTACCTTTGTCCGCCGCCCTCCGCGGGACGGCGCAACGCAGCTTTCCGCCTATTCGATGGTAAGGATATCGGTAAATCCCGTGATCTCAAACACTTCCATGATCGTATCATTGACGTGGCAGATCGTCATTTTGCCCTGCTTGTTCATCACCTTCTGCGCCGCGAGGAGCACGCGCAGCCCCGCGGAGGAGAGATATTCCAGCCCCGCAAAATCGAAATTGAGCTCGGTGACTCCGCCGATGCTGCGTTTGAGTTCGGCTTCGAGCTGCGGAGCCGTCGTCGTGTCGAGGCGGCCGGATAACGCAACTACGAGCGTGCTGCCTTGTTCCTGTTTGTCGATCGTCATAGAAAAACCTCCGTAAATCAATGGATCCTCTGTATTATATCACGCGCCGTCCTTTTTGTCAACGCCGCCGCTTTTCCCTATCTATTTTAATACCTTTTTCCCGTTTGATTTTCTCAAAGCAATATTTCATTAAAAATTTGTATTTCCGTGAATGCCTGTCGGCTCAACGGTCGGCCGCTTGATCTGCGGGCTCCCCCGCAACGGCGGTTTCCTCCGCTTCTTTCACATTTAAGGTGATCTTCCACGCCTCTTCGTCGAACCCAAACGAAACGTTCCACGCCTTCCCTTCCGCATACACCGTAAACTCGCCGTCGCCGCGCTTGACGATCGGGGCGTCCTCGAAGTAATGCGTTTTGCCGTCGCTGCCCACCCTGCCGAAGCCGAAGAGCATCTTAAACACAAATTCCGTCTCGCTCGGGGCGATATAGTACGCGTCGTAACCCCACGTCTTTTCGGTGTCTTGATACCAAACGCGGCAACCGTACTGCATCGTCTCGGGCCTGATGTTCCCGTCGCCGTCCAATTCGAAATAAAATTCTTCGGAGCTCCCCTCCTCTTCGGACCCCGCAAAGCGGTAGAGCAGCCAATTCGTCCCGCCGTCCGTGCCGTACGTCAGCGCAAGCCGGGGATAGACCCTCGCATAGAGTTTCCCGTTCACTCCCTCGAATGCGTCCTTTGCAAAGAGGGTCTGAACTTCGTCCCCCGCGGCGCTCCCCGCAATGAGATTGGAAGTGTAGATGCGTATTCCGTTTTTGAAGTAGAAATCGCCGTAATAATGGTGAAAGTCAATGGTCTCTGCGTCCGCGGCAAAGAACTGCACATCATAAAAGAGAACTTTCCGTGCGCCGTTCTCGCGGGCGATGTAATAGTAGACGAGATAATCGTTCCCTTCGTCGCACTCGTGGCTGACCCACGTGTCTCCCCTCGCAGACGTCCCGTCCCAAGTGTTGTCGAGGAACGCATCGTACTCGATATAAAAGCGGAGATAGGGACTCTCCGTGTGCGGTATGTCCTCAAAATTGTAGTACCAGAGCGTGCCGCTGACGTCGAGGCTTCCCGCGCCGAAGTAGCCCTCCTCGATGTAGTGGCGGGAACCCGCTTCGTGCGCCTCGTAGTCCTCGATCGTGTCCGTGACGATAAAGTCGCTGTGCAGAACGACAAAGTCGTCTTTTGGGTTGGCGCAACCCCACGCAAGGTCGAGCGCATAGCTCTTGCCGCCCGCATCGGTGAGCGTATAGCCGCTCTCCCCCCTTGCGAGCGTGAAGCCGTCCGCCGTCACCGTCTCATCCTCTTCGTTCACATAGGATAGTTCGGCGGGAACGCCCTGCACGTCCGACCCGTTCGGCATGAAGGAGAGCGTGATCTCGCGGGTATATTCGTCGTAATCGTCGCTCGCGAATACGATCTGCCCCGAAACGGAGACCTCTCCGCCGGGCGGGGGCGTTTCCTCCTCCCCGCAGGCGGCGAAGAGAGCGCCGCATACAAGGAGCGAGGATCCGCAACACACAAGAAGCATGCGTCTCAATATTTTCGTCATTTTTATCTCCTTTACCGGCAAATTTCTTGCTCGGCAAACGCAATTTCAATATACATCGATTCCGATGAAAACGCAAACAAATGCAAATATTTCACGGCGTCTTAAACAATTCCTAACGGCCCGTACCGTTCGCGCGCCCGCTCTATTTTATTTTTACGGTAACGAGATTGGTATAGCCGTCTCCGCCGCCCGCCGCGTGCTCTATGCTCTCGGCCGCGTTCTCCGCGAGCTTTAAGGAGAGCACATTGTCCGTGGAGCGGGGATCGAACACCTCGCCGCTGTACTTTATCTCGACCGTTGCGGCCTCGTCGTCCTGTGAATATTCCACGGCGATATTCAGCTTGAAGTTTTCGGGAAGGGCGGCGAGAACGATCTGCACGCAGAGCTCCTCGAATACCGCCTGCATGCGGTAGATGCTCTTCTGCGACATCCCGTTTTTCCGTCCGAATTCCTCCAACTCGGAGTTAAATCCGATGAAGTCGAAATCCTTGGAGACGATCGTCCGCTCAAAGACCTTGACATGCTTGATGAAGCGGATGGTTTTCTCACGCTTGGGAGCGCCGAATATCTCATCGGGCGTCCCCTCTTCATAGATGCCGCCCTCGTCCATGTAGAACACGCGGTTTGCGATCTCCCGTGCAAAGCGCATCTCGTGGGTAACGATCATCATCGTGAGCCCCTTCCCCGCAAGGTCGCGGATGACCGCCTGCACCTCCCCCACCATGGTGGGATCAAGCGCGGACGTCGGCTCGTCGAAGAGGACGATATCGGGCTTCATCGCAAGCGTCCGCGCGATCGCCACACGCTGTTTCTGCCCGCCCGAAAGTTCGTCGGGAAAGTTCTCCGCCTTATCCGCAAGCCCCACCGTCCGAAGTAGCCGCATGCCCTCGTCGTAGGCCTCCTGCTTGCTCTTTTTCAGAAGTTCCATGGGCGCCGCCATGATGTTGCGGATCACGTTCATATGGTTGAAGAGGTTGAACGACTGAAACACCATGCCCATCTTTTGGCGGACTTTGTTGATGTCGCACTTCTTATCCGTGATGCAGGTATCGTCCACCCAGATGTTGCCCGAGGTCGGCGTC
>CANRFD010000098.1 GCA_947629845.1 uncultured Clostridia bacterium | reverse complement strand
ACCCCCTGCCATAAAATCACGTCATGTTGCCCCGCGCGCACCATTCGCCTACTAAGCGCGGCACGAGGAGCAAAGCGACGAAGTAGCCACAGCCGACCGCACCCGCGGTCGGCTGCGTGTCGAAACATGTCCTTATTAAATTCCGCACATCCTTCGGCAACATCATGCCATACGTCAATTTCCCCGCAAACAAAAAAAATTCAAAAAAATCTGTCATACATGCCCGTGCATTTGCGCATCGTGTGGTACAATAAAATCGTAGAAGGCGTCAGGCGGGGAGAGCGAAAGGGCGGGCGCGCCGAAAAAATTTATCCCTCCCCCCCTGTGCGCCTCCCCCCGAAGGGGGGAGGCGCACAGGGGGGGAGGGATAAAAAAGGAAAACAAAATAGTGGGCAAAAGAGATTTTTCCCGAGGCTGCGCGTTTTACTTTACAAAAATCTCCCGTTCCACTATAATAGGGTCATGATAAAATTGGCGGACGGCTGGAAGGATTTCTCCGTGCTCGCAACGGGCGACGGCTATAAATTGGAGCGCTGGGGGGAGTACACGCTGCTCCGTCCCGACCCGCAGGTCATCTGGCATGCGCGGCGCGACCTCTTCTCCCTCGGCTGCGACGCCGTGTATCACCGCAGCGAAAAGGGCGGAGGCGCGTGGGAATACCGCCGCAAGCTCCCCGAGAGCTGGAACATCTCCTACGGCGGTCTCACCTTCAAGATCAAGCCGATGGGCTTCAAGCACACGGGGCTCTTCCCCGAGCAGGCGGTCAATTGGGAGCGGACGGCGTCGCTCGTGAAGGGGGCGGGGCGTCCCGTAAAGGTGCTCAACCTCTTCGCCTACACGGGCGGGGCGACGGTCGCGCTTGCCAAGGCGGGCGCCGAAGTCACCCATGTGGACGCCGCCAAGGGCATGGTGGAGCGCGCGGGCGAAAACGCGCGGCTCTCGGGCATTGCAAGCGGCATCCGCTACATCGTGGACGACTGCAAGAAGTTCGTCCTCCGCGAGATACGGCGGGGGAACAGGTACGACGCCGTCGTCATGGATCCGCCATCCTACGGCAGGGGGCCGAACGGCGAAATGTGGAAGATCGAGGACGCGCTGTTCTCCTTTGTCGAGCTGTGCGCGGAGGTTTTGACGGACGACCCGCTCTTCATGCTCATCAACAGTTACACAACGGGGCTGCAGCCCACCGTGCTCTCCAACATCCTTACGCTTGCCTTAAAGGGGCGGAAGGGCAATGTGGACGCGTACGAGGTGGGGCTTCCCACGGAGGAGGGTATCCCGCTACCCTGCGGCGCGGGAGGGATTTTCATTCATGGATAACATCGAAAAAAACATCTTGTTCGAGGACAATCACATTCTCGTCGTCTTAAAGGAACAAAACCTCGCGTCCTGTCCCGACGACAGCAGGGACGAAAACCTGCTCGACCTTCTCAAGGCGTACGTCAAGCAGAAGTACAACAAGCCGGGCAACGTGTACATCGGGCTCGTGCACAGGCTCGACCGCCCCACGGGCGGCGTGATGGTGTTCGCCAAGACGAGCAAAGCGGCGGGCAGGCTCTCGGGGCAGATGCAGACGGGCGACTTCGAAAAGAAATATTTAGCCGTTCTCAACGGCGCGCCCTATCCCGAGAGCGGGAAGCTCGTAAACTGGATCAAGAAGAACGCCATCAACAACATGGTGTATCTCTGCCCGCAGGGAACGGAGGGGGCGAAGCTCGCCTCGCTCGAGTACCGCGTGGTGGAAAAGCAGGGCGGGCTCGCCCTTGCCGACATCAAGCTGCACACGGGCAGGAGCCACCAGATCCGCGTGCAGACGGCGGGCATCGCCCATCCCGTGTACGGCGACATGCGCTACGGCGGCGAGTACGCACAGAAGGGCAAGCTCGCGCTGTGGGCGTATTCGCTCGCGTTCACCCACCCCGTCACGGGGGAACGCATGCGCTTTCTCGCGTCCCCGCCCGACGCCGAGAAGCCGTGGAACATGTTCGACCTCGAAGCGGCGATGAAAATCGTGTAAATAAGGCGAAATTTCAGATTTTCTCTCGGAAGTCTCTCATTACCGCTTGACGGCATAAAAAATTTTGTGTACAATATAAAGGATAGTATCGGGCAGTTTGCCCGTATGGAGCAAGTCCCATGAGTAAAGTAAAAGTTCGTTTGATCACAATTCTATCGTTTGTCCTCCTCGCAGCGCTCGCCCTCGGGGTCGCTTTCGGTATGCCGTACGGCGGATCTATCAATGCCGAAACTTTCTATTCCCCCACGTCCATCTTCGCACAGGGCACGGGCGGCGACGTGCTCGCCCCCGCGGCGGAAGAGGGGGAAACCTCCTATATCACCTTCTCCTTCCGCAACGAGGGTTCGGTGTACTACCGCCGCAACCTTGCGCTGAAGTGGTTCGAAGCGGACAAGCCCGAAGCCGGCGATACCGATACCGAGCTCACCGAAGAGCAGAAGAAGGAACAGCGGAACGAGTACGTTCCCGGCAAAGTCGCATATTTTTCCATGTCGTTCGCCTTTGCGCCCGCTGCCTACGAAACGCGGGAAGCCGGCGGCACGACCTATAAGATCTGCCCGCAGTGCGGGAAGAACGACCTTGCGGAGGACGCTGCAACCTGCTCCGTCTGCAGCTTCTCTTTCTCCGAAGTCATTCACTTCAGCCGCTACGAGATCTTGTTCGAGAGCGCGGAAGAGAACATCAGCAAGGCCGCAAAATCCACCAACTCCATCGTATTTGTTCCCGGTGAAGCGGGCGCGTTGCAGGTAGGCATCAAGAACGCCGCCGCGCACGCCGCCAAGAAGGACGACGCCGGGGAAGAGGACGATTTGAAGGACATCGTATTCGCCACCATCGCCGCCGAGGACGTCGGCAAGGACATCACCATTTCCTTCGGCGAGGGCACAAACCCCGGCGAATTTGCCGTGCAGATCAAAGCGGGGGAGAACGCCGTCGACCTCGGTGAGAACAACAGCTTCACCAACATCGGCGGGAACTTCCTCGAATACCGCTCTTCGGCGAGCACCACGCCCTCCACGCCCATCACGTTCAAGACGGAGCTCGCCCCCACGCCCACCGCACCCGAGGGGCAGACGAGGAACGCCGTCAACCAGCGCGTCACGATGAAATCGATGAACAAGCAGGGCTTCGTTCTCGAGAGCGACGGCCGCGTCAAGGATACCGAAGCCGCCGTGCTCGTCGTCAACGAGGAGGTCTACGCCTTCACGCTCGGCCAGCGCTACAGCCTCTCCACCGAGGCGATCGACGTCTGTGACGACAGCGTCTCCGTCGTCCGCAGCTACTACATGGTTCGCAAGGACGACGGCGCGGAGACGGTGCACATGCCCGCAGAGGACGACTACGGCACCCTTACCACCTCCACCTATTTCATGCCCTCGGATAAGTCGTCCGCCTCGGAAGAGCAGAGCGTCTCCATCCGCTACATCCTCCGCGACGGCAGGCTGGGCAGCGACAGCGAATACGACTTCGTGTACCTCGCATGGTACGCCGCCAAGGACGCCAAGGAGCCCGTCATCGCCACCCATGTGAACGGGGAAAAGTCCATCGAATGCCTGCGCGTCATCCGCGAAAAAGAGGGGCCCTACTACATCGGTCTCACGGCGAACGAAAGCACCAAGTCCAACGATGCCGAAGCGTCGCTCACGTCGGCCGCCGAAGCCTATCAGACGGAGCTTAAGAACATCGCGAGCGACGAAAAGACGAGCGCGGGCAAGGGCGCGTACTTCTATCTTCCCTCCCTCCGCGGGCTCATCGCAAGCGACTATGCCGACTACCGCAACCTTCGCTTCAACATCTATTACAAGAAGGAAAATTCCAGCTCGTCCGCCTCTTCGGAGACGAGCCTGCGCTACAACAACCTGCGCTTCCAGATCGATACCGAAGGCCGTTACTCCTTCAAAGTGATGGCAAGCGACGCCTCGGGCGCGGCCATGAAGCTGTATGTCGACGGAGAGCTCGTCGACGTCACGTCGAGCAACATCTGGGACATCGACGAGATCCCCACCTTCACCTTCGACGTCATCTACACGGGCGCGGACATCGAGGAGCCGGGCGAACAGGACACCGCCTCCCGCGGCAGCCTGTATAACATCTCCGACTTCGAGATCATCGACCTCGGCGACAGCATCAAGGAATACGAACTGTACTACTTCAACACGGAGGAGATCCCCGCGGACGAGCCCGTTCCCACCTATTCGGAATTTGTGGAGAACGCCAAGGAGTACGTCGAAAATACGTATGCGGCGTGCCTCGACGAGATCGAGCTTTACAACGACGAGATCACCGAGGACGACGAGGAGGCGTGGAACAATTCGGATAACGCCTACCTGTGGGATCCCGACAGCGCGCTCTCCTTCGTGCCGCAGAAGTCCGGCTTCTACATCGTAAAGCTGATGCACTACGATATGCACAAGTTGGGCGACGACGGGCTTCCCGCCGAGACGGTGCGCTATCAGGTCATCGAGGCGCGCAACCCGTACGACTATATCCCCACGAGAACGGATTGGTTCGCCAACAACGTTACGTCCGTCGTGCTCTTCTCCATCTCCGCCGTCCTTGCGGTCATCATCGTCATCCTGTTTGTGGTGAAGCCGTCCGATAAGCGCGTGGAAGAAGTCGACCTCGAAAAACTCAAGGGCACGAAAAAGAAGTAATCAGGCAAAGACGTATTGAAAAGTAAAGACGTAATTGCAAAATAATGATGTATTGAAAAGCAAAACTTGCTTGCATAAGAAAAAACCGCGCAAAGCGCGGTTTTTTCTTATGCCTTTTGCCGCACGGGTAAACGCGTTCTATTGCCCCCTCCTCGGGAGGGGGTGTCCCGTAGGGACGGGGGTGGGGTGTTCCTGCCGCGCGCACACAAATTACGTCATCCTGCCCCGCCCGCACGTGGGTAACCGCGTCATCCTGCCCCGCCCGCACGGGTAAACGCGTCATCCTGAGCTGACTTGTTTTACGAAGTCCGAAGCGCCTATCCGCGAAGGATCCCGAACAACGAAGTCCGAACTCTCCATATCGGGATTCTTCGGTCGC
>CANRFD010000097.1 GCA_947629845.1 uncultured Clostridia bacterium | reverse complement strand
TATGCGGCGAAGAACTTCCGCCAGAGCGGCGGGAAATTCAAGTCGGACGACGCGAAGAATTTGGCGACGGCCGTTCTCAACAACCGCCTCGGCGCGTGCATCTCGGGCGCGTGGGAGATGAAGGATACCTTCAAGGGCGCGACCAACATCAAGTACAGGACGCTTCCGTCCATCACCATCGACGGGGAGCAGAAGCCGCTCATCGCGTTCTCCAACAGCAAGGTGTACGTCGTCAACAACAAGAGCGAGCACAAGGCCACGGCTTCGCGCCTCGCGGCGTTCATCACGAGCGAACAAAGCCAGCTCCGCTATGCGGCGGAGAGAGGATATTACCCCTCCAACAAGGCGGCGCAGGACAACGCTGCCGTGAAGGACGACCCGTTCTTTAAGGTCATCCGCGCACAGCTCGAAATTTCCCAGCCCGTGCCCGTCATTCCCGAAATTTCAAGGTATTGGGAAGCGGCGAAAGCCCTCGGCTCGTCGGTGTATAACGGGTCTTTGGAGGACGGCGACGCCAATCTTCAGTCTGCTCTCGACGCATTCGCATCGACGGTCATCGAGGGCACCAAGTAAAGTTCATAAACTCCTTTCTCACGGAAGGGGTCTATGATAGGGAGCGCACACCCCCCTAATGCGTTCCCAAAACCACCTATACTATTCGCCACGGGCTATTGAATGAAAAAAGCCGCAGGCGAGTCTTCCCCCCTTACTGCCGCTCTCTCTTTGGAGGGGGCGGTACGTAGGAGAGGTGCTCTATGGAAGAAAGCAAAGAGATCAACAAAATAACGATCAAGGAGGTTGCGGAAGAGGCGGGCGTATCGGTGACGACGGTATCGTTTATACTCAACGGCATTACCGATAAATGCAGCCTTGAGACGCGGCAAAAAGTATTACACGCCATCAACATCTTGGGATACCGGCCCTCGCGGGTCGCGCAGTGTTTCGCCCGCGGGAAGAGCGACAACATCATTCTTCTTGCGGATAAGCACAAGACGGTTTTGCAACAGGCGGAGAGTTTTCAGCTTGTACGGATGCTCGGGAAAGCGTTGGAGCGGAGCAAGCTCAATCTCATCATCCGCACCTATTTGGCGGAGATCTACGTCGATTCGGCGGACGCCATCATCTGTGCGGGGACGGAGGAAGAGACCTTCCGCAAGATCGCGGCGGAGAACTTCGTGCCGCTGCTTGCCGTCGACTCCCGCATTCACGACGAACTCTTTTTCCAGGTATTGCAGGACTTCGGCGCGGTGATGAAGGCGGGCGAAGAGCGGTTCGGCAGAAACTTTCACGTCGTGCTCGTAGACATGTACAGCGAGAGCTGCAAGCGGGAGATCCGCGACATTTGCGGCGATGTGACCTTTCTCTCCGAACACGGGCTGGACATTGTGCCGAGAGGGAACATCGTCACGGTCAACGAGAGCCTGATGAACCTGCCCGAGCTTGCAGACAGAGAGAAGCTGCTTGTCCCTGCGATCACCGATGAGCGTGTAGACGCCATTCTCGATTGTTACACGAAGGCCGTCAAGAGAGAGACGGTCACAACCCACGTCGTGCGGATTTGAACATGATTTTTGAGTCCGCACGTTCTGATACTACATAGGTAAAACGGTTTACTATGAATAATTACGCCATACATCACATTCCCGATAGCGAATATGCCTATCCCCTGAACGGGAGCACCCTACGGCTTATTTTGAAAGTGGCAAAGGGGGAGAAGTTCAAAGAGGTCTCCGTCCTCTGGAACAACAAATACGATTTTGCGAAGCGGCGCAACTTTTCGCGCATGCGGAAGCTGTGCAGCGACGGACTTTACGATCATTATGTCTGCGACCTTACGGGCGCGGACGTGCGCTTTGCGTATATATTTCTTCTGACGCTTCCGAACGACGAGGAGCTCTATTTCTCCGAGGAAGGCGTCACGCGCGAGTACGACTTTAAGCATGGCTATTACACCTTCTTTCAGTTTCCCTTCATCAACGGGGCGGACGTTATACAGGTCGTCCCGTGGGCGAAGGAGGCGGTCGTCTACCAGATCTTTATCGACCGCTTCAAGAGAGGGGACGGGGAGAAGGACGATACATACATTACGCAGCCTTGGGAGCGGGTTCCCGGCGCGAAGGACTATGCGGGCGGGGATCTCAAGGGCGTCATCGAAGAGCTCGACACGATCCGCGAGATGGGCTTCAACGCCCTGTATCTGACGCCTGTTTTCTGTTCCCCGAGCAACCACAAATACAACGTGACGGACTACACGAAGATCGACCCCATGTTCGGCAAAAACGAGGACATGTATGCGCTTTTGGCGGCCGCACACGAGCGGGGGATGCACCTTATTTTGGACGCCGTATTCAATCACTGCGACGAGAGCAACCCGCTGTTTGCGGACGTGAAAGAGAAGGGGCGGGAGTCCGAGTTTTACGATTGGTTCGTCGTGCACGGCGATTTCCCCCAAAAGTACGACGCAAAGACGTGCAACTACGAGATCTTTGCGGACTGCCCGTATATGCCGAAGTGGAACACGAGCAATCCCAAGGTGCGGCAATATCTTACCAATATCGCGCTCACCTATCTCTCGTGGGGGGTGGACGGACTGCGGCTCGACGTCGCGGACGAGATGGCCCACGTTTTCTGGCGGGAATTTCGTGAGATCGTGAAGGAGAGATATCCGAACGCCCTGCTCATCGGCGAAGTTTGGCATGAGAACAACATGTATTTGGGCGGGGACGAGTTCGACGGCGTGATGAATTATAAGCTGCAGAAAGTCTTTGCGGACTACTTTGCAAGCGGCCTTCTCACGGCGCAGGAAGCGGCGGATAAGATCAACCGCGTTCTGATGTGCCACAGGCGGCAGACGAATGAGATGATGCTGAATTTTTTGGACAATCACGATACGCCGCGGTTTTTGCGGCAGTGCGGCGAAAACGAAAGCTGCCTGCGCGCGGGGCTCGTCGCGCTGTACTTCTCCATAGGGGTGCCGTGCGTTCTGTACGGGACGGAATTGCCTCTTACGGGGGACGGCGACCCCGACTGCCGCAGAACATACGATCGGGCGAAAAAGCCCCGCCACGCGCTGTTTTTGCGGGAACTTTCGCGGACGAGGAAGTTTCTCCCCGATGGCGAGTTCTACGCCGAGGCGGAGCGCGGCATCTTGGCTTTGGTGCGGGAAAACGGCACGGAGCGCGTCAAGGCGTATTTCGGCAAGACGGAGACGAGGGGCGACGTCATCTTCGAATTTGAGAACGTAAGGCTCGTGAAGGAGAGCATATGAGCAGAGAACGGCTGTTGGATCGGCTGCAGAACATCGACATCAAGAACAAGACCGCCGTGGAGCTGTACCGTGAGATCTCCTCGGCGTGCATGGATGAAATTCTTTCGGAGAGGCAGAAGGCGCCCGTGCGGTGCGCTTATTACTTCTCCGTGGAATATCTCATGGGGCGGATGTTCTTCAACAACCTGCTCGCCCTCGGCATTTTGGACGAGGCGAGGGAGATCTTCGCAAAGAAGGGCTTTGACCTGAACACGTTCGAGGACGTGGAGGACGCCGCCCTCGGCAACGGGGGGTTAGGTCGCCTTGCCGCGTGCTATTTGGATAGCGCCGCAAATTTGGGGTATCCGCTGTACGGGTTCGGCATCCGCTATAAGTACGGTTTATTCAGACAAAAGTTTGTGGGCGGGGAGCAGGTCGAAGAGGCGGACGACTGGCTCCGCGTTTGGGGCGACCCGTGGAGCGTGCGGCGGGAGGACGAGAAGATCGAAGTGCGGTTTGCGGACATGGCGGTCTCGGCAGTGCCCTACGATATGCCCATTTACGGCAAAACCGTCAATACACTGCGGCTTTTCCAAGCCGAGGGGAGCAGGGAGGCGGAGAAGATCTCCGAATATCTCTACCCCGCAGACGACACCGAAGAAGGCAAACTTTTGCGCATCCGGCAGGAGTACTTCTTCTCGGCCGCGGCGGTGGGGCAGCTCGTAAAGAGCTATGTAAGGAGAAACGGCGCAAACTTTGCGCATTTCCCCGAATATCACGTGTTCCAGCTCAACGATACCCACGCCGTGTTCGCGGTGGCGGAGTTCTTGCGGCTTCTCACCAAGGAATACCGCCTGTCGCTTCCCCGCGCCGTGGAGATCGCAAAGCGGACGTTCAACTACACCAACCACACCATTCTGCCCGAGGCCTTGGAGTGCTGGGACGTCACCCTTGTGGAGAAAATTCTGCCCGAGATCGCGCAAATTCTGATGCTGCTGCACATTTTTTCCAAGCGCGAGTGGGATACAAGCGGGTGTTCGGCGGAGGAGATCGCGGCAATGGCGATCGTGCGCGGCGGGAAGTTTGCGATGGCGAACGTCGCCGTGTACATCTCGGGGCACGTCAACGGCGTCGCCGAGATCCACACCAAAATTTTGAAGGAATTGCTGTTTTCGGCGGCATATAGGCACACAAGCAGAAAGTTTTTGAACGTCACCAACGGCGTGACGCAGCGGCGGTGGCTGATGCTGTGCAACGAGGAGCTCGCGCGGTTCTACGACGAACGCCTCGGCGACCGCTGGCGGAACGACCTCTCTTGGATAGGACGCATCAACTGCGGCGATCCGGACACCGTTTCCGCATTTGCGGAGATCAAAGCGGAGAAGAAACGCCAACTCGCCGCCTATATCGAGAAGAAGGAGGGCGTGAAACTTCTCGGGAATGCCATCTACATCGCCCAAGTCAAGCGGCTGCACGAGTACAAACGGCAGCTCATGACCGCGTTCGCCATTTTGCGCATCTATTTCGACCTGAAAGAGGGGAGGCTGCCCGATTTCACGCCCACGGTGTTCATCTTCGGCGCAAAGGCCGCGGGGAGCTACAAGCGGGCGAAGGAAATCATCCTGTTTCTCAATAAGATCGCCGAGCGCATCGCGGGCGACAAAGAGGTGAACGACAAACTCCAAGTCGTGTTTGTGCAGAACTATGACGTAAGTTATGCCGAGAAGATCGTCGCGGGGAGCGACGTTTCCCTGCAGGTCTCCACGGCGGGGTTCGAGGCGAGCGGCACGGGCAACATGAAGCTCATGATGAACGGCGCCGTCAC
>CANRFD010000096.1 GCA_947629845.1 uncultured Clostridia bacterium | reverse complement strand
ACCGTTTATTCTTCGCCGTTGATGAGTTCATCGAGCGAAACTTGAAAAATTTTACAGAGTTTGCGGAGCATTTCGATATTCGGCTCTGTTCTCCCCTGCTCCCAATTTGCATAACAACTTTCGACGACGCCCAATTTATTCGCCACTTGTTTTTGGGTCAGTTCACTGTCCCTTCGGCACATCTTCAAATTTTGACAAAACAATTTATCCATAAAAAAATTTTATGCAAAACTACACATTTTATCTTGACAATAGACAAAATGTGTAGTACAATCGTATATGTACTGCAGGGCAGTAACTAATTTTATCCAAAGGAGAAAAGTAAAATGGCTGGATTCTTCAAAATGATGTTGCGCATGAACACAAATATGATCGGTATTGTGACCGGATCGGATTTCCGCAACGGAAATTTACCGATGGCATATTTGGGGAAAGGCGAAAAGGAAAACAAAGGCAAACTTATGATTTACGGCGAAAAACTTGCCGATTACGTTTTTGGCCGGGAAGATGTTGCCTCCTGCACGGTTGTACAGCAAGAGGCCTACTTCAAAATGGGCAACAACCAACAAAAAGTCGGGCCCAAATATCAAGTGAAATTCAAAGACGGTAAAGTTGCGACGATTTGCATTCCCGCAAACGACGCTTACCGTCTGGAAAACGTTATTATGTAACTTTGTTTTGGCTATCTATGCCCCACCGCGAAAAGAGACCGGCTTTGCGTCGGTCTCTTTTCATATGCAAGTGATTTGAAGCGGCGGGAGGAATTTAATGCTTGTTCGGGCGAAAGGTCTCGCGGAGGGCGCAGAGCTTATCGGCGAGGCAGAGCACGACGCTCTCCCGAAAGCGGGGAACCTTCCCCAGCGGAAACATGTGAGAAAGGATCATATTGCGCTCGATTTCGCCCAATTCAAAGTCGCGCTCGGCGTTTTCGACGGCGATCTTCGGATGGGTGAAGGCGTGCAGCCCCTTGTGCGGCTTGTGCCAATCGTAGAGGCAATAGTCGTGCAGGAGCGCTCCCCGCACCAGCTCGCGCTCATGCGTTTTGAGACGCAGGGCGGAGGCGATGCGCAGGCACATCACCGTCACGGCGAGGGAGTGCGAATAGGTCGAGGTCGTTCCGTGTTGCATGAACGTTTTCTCGGACTGCATGCCCTCCGAGGCGAGTATGTCGCCGCCGTATTTCTCCACGGCGGACATGTAATCGGGTGCGGGCTTTTTCATACGCTCTCTTTTATTTTATCCGTATCGGAGAAAAAAGTCAAAGGGCGCGGGGGAATTGTAAACAGAAGTTTTGGCGAAGGGAACGCATTTTGCGGGGAGAAAAGGCGGTGGACGTGATCTGTGTGACACCCCTTTCGTCCCCTGCGGGGACACTTTCCCCTCGAGGGGACAGCAAGGGGTTGGGGCGGAAACGGGCAAGAACCCCTGTCCCCCGCTGCGCGGGTACTTCAGCACAAGCCACGCCTACGGCGCCCCAAATGGGGGAAGCAAGAAGCAGAGCGGCAATTCGATCGATCGGGGAAGATTCGCTCGGCTCCTGCGGAGCCTCGGAATGAGGAAGCCCCACCCCCGTCCCTATGGGACACCCCCTCCCGAGGAGGGGGCGGCAAGGGGCGGGAAAGATTTCGATCAAAATTTTTTGTTTTTTCTTGACAACTTTGTGCGTAACGTGCTATATTGAACATGCCAAACAAACTTTATATCGAGAAAAAGGAGGCTGCGGATTTTTTATGTTCTTTTGATTTTTTGGGGAGGCGTATGCCCTTCCCCTATAGTACACACATTAAGATTTGGCAAAATTGCAAATTCCTTATATGTGTGTATTGTAATCCGTGCCCATATATAAAGTTTGTTTGGCGACAACCGGAGTTTGCGTTTTGTAGTGCGCTAACCTCGGTTGGCGCACTTTTTATTTTACAAGGAGAAAATTTTTATGAAAAAGTGGCTTATTATCACCTTACTCGTCCTTTGGCTTCCATGTTTTGTTGGGTTTGTCTTTTTATTCTTAACTTTCTTAGCTACGCTAATTGAGTTCACGGGCTTGTACTTGTTCGTAAATCTCAATTGGTTCATTTCCTTATTAGACACAATCAACAATGCGATCCAATTTAACGTCCAATCAGAACTCGGGTATATTTTCGGCGGATTTCTTATAATGACCATTATCTATCTCATTATAATCGCCATTGTAACCGTTCGCATGCATCGTAAATTGCAAAAAAAGACCACTGAAATGAAAAAGGCGGTAGAACGCGAAGATGAAATCATAAGTAAGGAAAATACTACTCGCACGACATATTCCATCGGCAGTACAGGTACAATCTATGCAACCACCGAGGACGTTGGCCCTCGAACAAATTGGTATCGGGTCAAACAGGCAATTCTGTGGGTGCTTATCGCCATACTTGCCATATTTATTTATCCCGTCGACGCCATTCGTTGGTTGGTCGCGCAGAAAAATTAAGACGCAGCGGCGTCCACCGACTGAATTTTTCTATGTACAAAAAAAGAACGGCTTCCGGGGAAGTCGCTCTTTTTGGGTTTGGGTCATTCGTGATCCATGACCCAGTAGCCGCCCTCGTGCTGCAAAGGCGGGAACGTCGTGCCCTTCTCAAGATAGGTCTTTTCCTCGTCGTGGCTCACGCCGTTCTTGTCGTACGCCTTGTAGTTGCAGGACATGGGCACCGTTTCGCCCGATCTGAATTTTTGCATACACATTACCTCCATTCCCATTGTGCGCAGCAGCATCATTTTTATACACGGGCGAACGCGGGGCGTCGGCGGGGACAGACAAATGCGGGAAGAAAAGCGCACATTTTTCGGCCGAAAAGCATATATTGAAAACAGAAACGGGGACACCCGCCGCGCTCTGTTTTTCCGCCCCGAACGACGTGCAATAATCGGAGGCAGCCCCTTTATGGAGCGGCGGGGAGATACAAAAGACCGTCCGCCGCGCGGGAAAGCGCGCAGACGAAGCCATAGACCGCATTTTGCGCGGCAGAAAAGCACGATGCAAATGCCCGTCCCAACCTTACCGGATGCCTCCGACGCGGGGCATCTTATCATTTTGTTTCCCTTCTTTACACCGTTTTTACATTTTGTTAATAAATTAAACACAATGCAGGCATATAATATCTACCATGAAGAACAAACTGCCGAAAATCTACCGCAAGCATCGGCTCTTTGCGGTCGTGAAGGGTTTTCTCCGCATCTTCAAGCGGAAGCCGAGGATCGTAAACCTCGCGGGCGAACTGCCGCGGAGGTGTATCGTTGTGGTCAACCATTCCGCAAAGAGCGGGCCGCTCGGAATGGAGCTGTTTTTCCCGCTTCCCACCGTGAAATGGGGAGCGTACGAGATGTTGGGGAAATTTTCCGTGCGGCGTGCCTATCTGCGCGACGTGTTCTACATGCAAAAACAGGGCTACGGCAGGGTGCGGGCTGCCCTTCTCGCCACATTCGAAGCCATCTTTTCTCCCCTCGTGTACAGGGGGATGCGGGTCATCGCCAGCTACGGGGACGGGCGGCTCTCCTCCACCATCGCCGCGAGCGAGGAGGCGCTTGGGCAAAACATGGCAGTGATGATCTTCCCCGAGAACTCGAGCGGCGGCTATTACGAGGAAATGCGGGAGTTTTTTGCGGGGTTTGTGCTCCTCGCGCTGCGGCACAGGCAGGGCACGGGCGAAGATCTGCCCATCGTCCCCTGCTACTATCACCCAAAACGGCGGTTCCTCGCCATAGGAAAGCCGGAATGCGCCGGGGCGCTCGCCGACCGCGGCCTGAACAAAAAGCAGATCGCGGAATACTTTAAGGAGCGCGTAAACCAATTGTTCCATACATATTGCGCCGCACCGCAAAAAATATAAAGGAGCCGACGGGGCTCCTTTTTGCATAGGCTGTGCTGTTTTTTCAAGCGATGTATCGTTCCAAACGAACGGCGAGGGCGGCAGCTGCGGCGAGTTTTACAAAGTCGGCAGCGAGGTACGGGACGATGCACATCATGAGAGCGTACCCCACCGTGCAACCGTACATCATGACGAACCAAGCGGTTCCGAAGGCGTAGCAGGCGGCGAGGCCGACGACCATGGAAAGGTATGAAAACGCGCAGCGTTTCCACGTTTTTGAAATTTTTATACGCTTTGCGAGGGCGGGCAGGAGCGCCAAAAAGACGAAGCCGACGATGTAGCCGCCCGTGCTCCCCGCAAGGGCTGCGACGCCCGATTTGAAGCCCGCAAACACGGGAATGCCGACGAGCCCCATGAGAATGTAGACGGCGACAGCCGCCGTGCCCTTCTTCCAGCCAAGAAGCGCCCCGACAAAGGCGACGGCGAAGGTCTGGAGGGTGAACGGGATGGTGAACACGGGGACGGTGACCCACGCGCACACGGTGATGAGCGCAGTGCCGAGGGCGGTCTGCGCGAGGTTTTTTGCCGCGCTCCGCGCAATTTTTTTGCCGCTTTTTTGGCTGCTTGCGGCCGCCTGTTCCTTTACAGCCACTTTTTGAGTTCCTCGACCCTGTCCGTGCGCTCCCAAGAAAATTGTTCTCTGCCGAAGTGGCCGTAGGACGCCGTTTCGGCATAACAGGGACGGCGCAAGTTGAGCGTTTCGATAATGGCAAAAGGCCGCAAATCGAACAGCGTTTTAACGATTTCGGCAAGTTTGTCGTCGGGGAGCCTGCCCGTGCCGAAGCTGTTGACGAACACGGAGACGGGGTTGGCGACGCCGATGGCATAGGCGATCTGCAGCTCCACTTCGTCCGCAAGCCCCGCCGCGACGAGGTTTTTGCAGATGTAACGCGCCATGTACGCCGCGCTTCTGTCAACTTTGGTGGGGTCTTTGCCCGAGAAGGCGCCGCCGCCGTGGGCGCACCTGCCGCCGTAGGTATCGACGACGATCTTTCTGCCCGTGAGCCCGGTGTCGCCCTCGGGGCCGCCGATCTCGAACCTGCCCGTCGGATTGATGAAATATTTGGTGTTCTCATCGAGAAGTTCCGAAGGAATGACCGCCTTCACGACGAGTTCCTTCATGTCCCTTTCGATCTGCCCGTGGGTGACCTTGGTGTTGTGCTGGGCGGAGATGACGACGGTATCCACGCGGACGGGGGTCTTTCCGTCGTATTCCACGGTGACCTGCGT
>CANRFD010000095.1 GCA_947629845.1 uncultured Clostridia bacterium | reverse complement strand
GTCATCGTGCTGTTCGGCTGCTTCCAGAAGCTCATCATCGGCTCGCTGATGCTCACCGGCTCCAAGGAATAACCGCGGAATTTCCCGCCTACAAGGCGCCGCCTCGGAATGATACGGCTCCAAGGAAAAACCTCGGAATTATTTCAAACACAAAAACGCCTGTTTTCAGGCGTTTTTTGTTTTCCCTTGCTTCCCCCTTTTGGGGCGCCGCAGGCGTGCCTTGTGCTGAAGTACCCGCACGACCTGTCCATCCCCTCGCTTCCCCCCTTTGGGGGAAGTGCCCCGTAGGGGCGATAGGGGTTCTCGCCCCCCTCGGGAGGGAACAACTCCAACTCGCCCCCTCTCGGGAGGGGGTAGGGGGGTGGGGCTTCCCCCCCACAATTTTATGAAAATTAGCAAAAAATACCTGCGAAGTCTTGAAAAAACCGCAAAAATGATATATAATGAAAGCAGTACTTAAATAGGGGGGAAAACATGAAACACAAGAAAATTTTTTGCGTAGCATTGGCGTCAGTTCTCACACTGTCGATGGCGATGTTCGCGGCCTGCGGAGACGACTCCGGCAACGGCGGCGGTAACACAAATCCCGGCGGAACCAACCCCGGCGGCACCACCGAGCCCGGCGGAACCAACCCGCCCGCGGCAACGGAGACCCTCGTCCCCACGGAAGAATACTCGTTCCCGCTCATCGGCGACCGCACGACGGATGTGCGCGTGCACGACCCGTCCATCTTTTACGACGAAGCGAGCAAGACCTACTACGCATTCGGCACCCACTTTGCCGTCGCCTCCTCCAAAAACCTTGTCAATTGGACGCAGGAAGTGAACGACAACGAGTGGCAGAAGCTCTACGGCAACAATGTAGGCAGTTGGCGTACCGTCCTTTCCCAGGCGTGCGAACATGCTGGCGGGACGATGCCATCCACTTGGGCGCCCGACGTCAACTACTACAACGGCAAGTACTATATGTACGTCTCCGTGACCAACAGTTTCGGCAGCAGCAGATCGGCGATCAGCCGCGTGGAAGCGGATAACGTCATGGGTCCCTATTCCAACGAGACGCTCATCGTCACCTCGGACGACAGCCACAAGTCCAACGCCATCGACCCCGAGCTCTTCTACGATAAGGACGGCGGGCTTTGGATGGTCTACGGTTCCACGTACGGCGGCATCTTTATCGTCGAACTGGAAAACAGCGGCGCAAATTGGGGACTTCCCAAGGATACGGCCGAGGAAGGCCAGCCGCTCGGAAAGAACATTTGGGCGACGGGCAACAACGTCGAAGGCCCCTTCGTGTTCTATAACGAGCTCACCGATTACTACTATCTCATGACGTCCTACGGTGCACTCATGTACAGCTACAACATGCGCATCGCACGCAGCAAGAACCCCGACGGCCCCTACGAGGACGTCACCGGTCAGAAGATGACGGACGTCGTCAAGGACAGCGGACAAGGCGGCAACAAAGTCGCAGGCAGCTTCAAATTCGCGGAGCTCGGCTCGGAGAACGGCTATGCCGCAATGGGGCACAACTCCGTCGTCAAAGATGCGCAGGGCCGCTATTTCGTCGTCTATCACGCCCGCAGGCAGAGCAAATTCAACGGCAACGACAAAGATCATGCCGGCGTCACCGAAGGGCATACCCTGAACGTCAGCCAACTCTACTTCAACGAAGAAGGTTGGCCCGTCATGTCTCCCGTCGCGTACGTCGGCGAGAAGGCGGGGCTCATCTCGCAGGCAGATGCGGCAGGGGAATATGACATCGTCATCCACACAACGGGCATCACGGCCGAACCCGTCGCCTCCACCAAGTACACGCTCACGGAAGAGGGCAAGGTGATGAGCGGCACAACGGAAGCGGGCACGTGGACGGTGAAGCAGAACTACTACGTCGAGATCACCATCGCAGGGATCACCTACAAGGGCGTCATCGTCCCGGGCTGGGATATGTACTCCCCCGCGGTCGATCAGCTCCCCGTGTTTGCCATCACTGCGGTCGCGTCCCTTACCGAGGAAAAGCAGGGCGGAAGCCTCTGGGCGATCAGCCCCCGCGCCTAACAACGGGCAATCACCCGAGAAGGTAACAAACGAGGAACGTAACGTAAAAAACCGACAAGCCTTTTGCCTCCCGCAAAGGGCTTGCTTGTTTCCTCCCTTCTCCTCCCCGCGTCCTTCGCAAGGCTTCCCCTTTTGCAAAGGGGAAGCTCCGCCGTAGGCGGTGATGGGGATTGAGCTATAAATCACGCCATTCCGCATCATCCTGCTCCGCCGCCCCGCCTTGGCTCCCCCCTTTGGGGGAGCTGTCACGAAGTGACTGAAGGGGTCCTCGCCCGTCTCCATCTCGTCATCCAACCCCAAAAATCCCACCCCATTCCTTCAAAATCAACCAAAACCAACCGACAGGGGGAAAACCAAATGGCACTCAAATATCCCAAAAACCCGCATTTCAACCCGCTTCAAATGCGCTCGCCGGACTACACAAGCTGGCAGGAGGGCTGTGCGCACGATCCCGCCCTTCTCGAATGGCAGGGGCGCTACTATGCCTTCTCCACCGATACCTTCGGCGCCCCCGGCGGCTATCAGATCCGCGTCAGCGACGACCTCCTGCACTGGGAGTACCACGGCACGGCGTTTGCGTTGGAAGGCTCCGCCCCGCTCTACAAGGCGCATAAGGGCGATCGGGCGCACGGCAACCTGCAGGAGGCGTACGATTGGTGCGCCACGTCCGCAAGCGAAGTCGGCTACGGCGTCTGTGCGCGGAAGGACGGCAACTTCTCCCTCTGGGCGCCCCATTGCGTCCGCGGGACGGACGGCAAATTTTGGCTCTACTACTGCTTAACGGGCTATTTCGGCGGCTCCAAGTCGTGCATCGGGCTGGCGAAGTCCGACCGTCCCGACGGCGGCTTCGTGTCCGAGGAGCTGTTGGTGCAGTCTCCCGCCGGCTGGCGTACGCCCAACGCCATCGATCCGCAGGTTTTCTTTGCTGAAGGCAGAATGTTCCTCGTCTACGGCTCCTTCGGTTTGGGCATCCATCTCATCGAACTCGACCCCGCCACGGGCAGCCGCAAGGAGAAAATGACCTACGCCGACTTCTCCGCAGGCAGGCGCACCTTTGCCGAATACTACGGAACGCAGCTCGCAAGCGGCTCCGTCGAGGGCGGCGTCGTGCACTATCACGAGGGCGTCAAAGTGCTGAAAAACGGCGAATGGGGGCGGAAAAACTACTACTATCTCATGTGTTCGTACGGTTCGCTCTCGTCGGCATACAACATCCGCTGCGGCAGAAGCGAACGACCCGAGGGGCCGTACACCGACGTCAACGGCAACACCCTCGTCTGCTCCACCGACCTCGGCACGGGCAACAAGCTGTTGGGCTCCTTCCGCTGGGAGGACGCCCCCGTAGACTTCTTCTGCCCCGGCCATAACGACATGTTCGTCACCGCCCGCGGCGTCAAGCTCATCTCCTACCACTGCCGCACCAATTATTTTGCGGAAAAGGGGCTCACCCGCTCCACCAATTTCCACTACCTGTACTTGGGACAGTACGATTTCAACGCCGAGGGCTGGCTTGTGATGAACGCCAACCGCTACGCGGGAGAAGAGATACAGGACGTCTCGGAGGACGCCTTCCTCGGCATTTCGGCGGGCAAATTCGAGGCGGTGCTGTTTTCGCAGTGGGTGAAGCCGGTCACGGCCAAGCAAATACGGCTGCATGCAGACGGCACGGTCGACGGCGCATACAGGGGCACATGGCGGCTGTTCGGCGAAAGGTACATCGAGCTCACGCTGAACGGCGAGCGGTATTCGGGCGTCGTCATGCCCGCTTGGCTCGACGATCAGAACGCCGCCGGGCTCACGGTCACAGCTCTCGGCATGACCACCGGCATGTCCCTCCACCTGAACAGCACCAACAAAATCTAACCCCATCCCGTCTTTTGCCCCCTCCTCGGGAGGGTGGAGCCGGCGCACCATGCTCAACAGCCCTGTGGGCTGTGAGCGCGCCGCGACAGGAGGCGTGGCCTCGCCGACGGGATTGCGGCGGTACCTGCCGCCGCAATCAGGGGGTGGGCGCGCCACACAAATCACGTCATGTTGAGCCACAGCCAACCGCATCCGCGGTCGGCTGTGTGTCGAAACATGTCCGCATTATAATCCTTCGTCTGCCTTTCGCCACCTCCAAACAAAGTCCGCCTCCGCCACATCGTCCAACCCTCTCCTCATTCCGAGGCTCCGAAGGAGCCGAGTGAATCTTCCCCAATCAATCGAACTGCCGTTCGACACCCTTGCTGTCCCCTCGAGGGGAAAGTGGCGCGCCGTCCTTGCGCGCCGAAAGGGGTGTCACAAAATCACGTCATCCTCCCCCCGCCGGGCATATCAAACCATAACCCCCAAAAAAAATTTCCCCAACCCATTGACAAAATCGGGGGGGGGCGTGCTATAATTGTTCCAAAGGAGGCCAACATGAAACATCGCACAAAACTCACAGCGTTTGCGCTTTTTTCCGCCACGCTCTTCACTTTTTGCGCCTGCGGACAGAGCGGAAAGGCGACCCTCCTCGCCGAGCCCGCCCCCGCAGAGCCGCTCTCCTATGCCGAGCGCACGCAACAGGGCGAGGAGTACGCCTCCCTCGTCGCCGCCTCCAACCGCTTCGCCGCCCGCTTTGCCCCCGCGGCAGTCGCCCTCGAGGAGGACGACAACACCGTCATCTCGCCCGTGTCCGTCTACATGGCGCTCGCGCTCTCCGCACAGTGCGCTTCGGGGGAGACGGCGGAGGAGCTCTACGCCGCCCTCGGGGTGCCGCGCGCCACGGTGCAGGCGGAGTTCTCCGACTTCTACCGCGGTCTCACCGCAACCTACGGGAGCCGCACCGGCAAGGAGACGGGCCGCGTCGATCTCACCAACTCCATCTGGGTGCAAAACGGCACGCCCACCAATGGCGATTGCCTTCAAACGCTCGCGGATAAGTACTTCTGCTACTCCTATGCCGCCGATTTCGAGAAGGACAACACCGCCGCCAATCGCGCCATCCGCAACTTCGTCAAGCAGCAGACGCACGACCTTATCGACCACGATTTCGAGCTTTCCGACGACACGCTCTTCACGCTCATCAATACATTATATATAAAGGATATCTGGAACGAAACGGGCGACGAAC
>CANRFD010000094.1 GCA_947629845.1 uncultured Clostridia bacterium | reverse complement strand
ACCGACGTCACCGAGGTGGCGAAGTGCTGCCGCGACTACGGGACGTATCTCGAGATCAGCTCCAAGAAGGGGCACCTGACGGACGGGGAACTCGCTGCGGCGGCTGCGACGGGCGTGCGCTTCGTGATAAATTCCGACGCCCATTCGGCGGGGCGCGTCGGGGACTTTGCCCGTGCCGCCGAGCAGGTGCAACGCGCCGCCGTTCCGCTCGGGCAGATCGACAACATCGACGGGAGGCTGCCCGTCTTTCGCTTCGCCGAATACAAAAAACGTCTTTAGAGGTCAAGCCGTGAGCTTCACTGCCGATATCAAACGGGAGATCAAAGGGATCGCCCTCGCGCCCGAGGAGCGCCGCGCTGCGCTTTCCGCCCTGCTCGATACCTGCGCCGCCGTCTCTGCGGAGCGGGCGGCCTTCGTGAGCGAGAGCGAGGACATCGCGGAATACTTTCTCGGGCTATGCGAGGAGGTGTGCGGCGTGCGCATGCAGGTGGAGTCGGCCACGGTCGACCCCAAGCGCGAGCGCGGCAAGCTGACGTTCTCGTGCGGCGGGGAGGAGGCGGAGCGGCTCGGCGAGGCGAAGGGGTACCTTCCCGCGGGGGAGGAGACGACGGCCGCGTATCTTCGCGCCGCCTTTCTCGGGAGCGGGAGCTGTACGCTGCCGCGGGGCGTGGGCAAGACGGGGTATCACCTCGAGATGGTCTGCCGCAGCTCTTCCGACGCCGAAAAATTGTGCGAACTTTTGGACGCTTCGCAGATCATCGGGAGCGTCGTGAAGCGGGGAGAGCGGCATGTTGTCTACTTCAAGAGCCGCGAGGCGATCGCCGATTTCCTCTTTGTGATCGGGGCGAAGAGCGCGCTCGGACGGATGGAGCGGCTTGCGGCGGCGCGGGAGGAGAGCAACAACGAGAACCGCGTGAGCAACTGCTATGCGGGAAACGCCGATAAATCGGCCATCGCGAGTGCGGCGCAGGTCGTGGCGATCGCCGAACTGCAGCGGGCGGGCGTGCTCGAGACGCTCCCTTCCGCCCTGCGGGAGACGGCGCTGGCACGCATGGACAACCCTACGCTTTCGCTCGGAGAGCTCTCCGCCGCGCTCGGCATCTCGAAGAGCTGCCTGAACCACCGCTTGAGAAAATTGTTACAGATACACGGAGAAAAACAGTTATGACGGATTTCGTACATCTTCACCTGCACACCGAATACAGCCTTTTAGACGGCGCGGTCAAAGTAGACGAGCTCGTCCGCCACTGCAAGGAGAACGGCATCGATACCGTTGCCGTGACCGACCACGGGAATATGTACGCCTCCCTGAAGTTTGCCGAGCGGTGCAAGAAAAACGGCATAAAATACATCATCGGCTGCGAATTTTACGTGGTGGACGACTACCGCTCGCGCATCGACCAGCACGCCGACCACCTGATCCTTCTCGCCAAGAACAAGGCGGGCTACATTAACCTCGTGCAGCTCGACAGCCTCGCCTATGTGGACGGCTACTACTACCGCCCGCGCATCGACTATACCGTGCTCAAGGAGCATACGGAGGGGGTGATATGCCTCTCCGCCTGCCTCGCGGGGCGCATCCCGCGCCTTCTCATGGCGGGGGAATACGAAAAGGCGAAGCAGTTTGCGCTCTATTTCCGCGAGCTGTTCGGGGAGGATTTCTACCTCGAAATACAGGATCACGGCATTCCCGAGCAAAAGCAGATCCTGCCACACCTCGTGCGCATCTCGCGGGAGACGGGGATCCCGCTCGTCGCGACCAACGACGTGCACTATCTCCATAAGGAAGACTGGGAGATGCAGGACGTATTGATGTGCATCCAGACCAAGCGCACCCTCGACGATCCCACGCGCATGAAGATGCAGACGCACGAATTTTACATGAAGTCGGGCGACGAAATGGCCGCGCTCTTCCCGACCCTTCCCGAGGCGATCGCCAACACCCGCGTCATCGCGGACAAGGTCTCGGACACCGATACGCCGTTCAACCTGAAACCCGGAGGCGATCCCATCTACGACAAGAGCCTGATCCCGCTGTATACGGCGGATGACGGAACGCCTTCGCCCGAATTTTTGACGCGGCTGACGTGGGAGCGGCTCCCGCAGCGCTATCCCGTCATCACCGAGGAGATCAAAAAGCGGGTGGAGTACGAGCTTTCCGTCATCATCAAGATGGGATTTGCCGATTACTTCCTGATCGTCTGGGACTACATCAACTGGTCGCGCAACCACGATATCCCCGTGGGACCGGGGCGCGGCTCGGGCGTGGGGAGCATCGTCGCCTACGCCATCGGCATCACCAACGTTGACCCGCTGCGGTACGACTTGCTCTTCGAGCGCTTTCTGAACCCCGACCGCGTCTCCATGCCCGACTTCGACGTCGACTTCTGCACGGCGAGGAGGGGGGAGACCATCGAATACGTGCGCAGGCGGTATCACCCCGAGAACGTGGCGCAGATCGTCACCTTCGGTACGCTGGCCTCGCGCGCCGTCATCAAGGACGTCGGGCGCGTGATGCGCGTTCCGTACGCCGAGACCGACAGGGTGACGAAGCTCATGGACGGGCGTTCCACCATCCGCGAACTCCTCGGGCTGAACATCGAGGCGTGCAGAAAGAAGGCCGCCGAAGCCAGGGACGAGGAGAGCCGCAGCGAGGCGCTGAAAAAACTCGCCGACCAAGAGCAGAAGCGCAACGGCGAATTTATCGAAATTTACAACAACGACGAGACGCTGAAGCGCGTCATCGACATGGGGCTCAAGCTCGAGGGCATGCCCCGCAACACCTCGATGCACGCGGCGGGCGTCGTCATCTGTAGCAAAAAGATCGCCGACAACGTGCCGCTCTCCCGCAACGGAGAGGACATCACGACGCAGTTCGACATGAAAGAGGTGGAATCCATCGGCATGCTCAAGATGGACTTCCTCGCGCTGACGACGCTCACCGACATCAAAAAGACGCTCGACTACATCTATGAAGATTACGGGGTGAAGATCGAGTTCGACCAAGCGTGCGACGACCCCGGCGCCTATGCGCTCATCGCGGAGGGGGACACCGACGCCGTGTTCCAGCTTGAACAGGGCGGCATGAAGCGGTTCATGAAACAGCTCCAGCCCAACTGCCTCGAAGATCTGATCGCGGGCATCTCGCTGTACCGCCCCGGCCCCATGGACTTCATCCCTTCCTACCTGAAAAACAGGTCGGATCCCGAGCACATCACATACCTTACGCCCATGCTCAAGCCCATCCTCGAAAAGACGTACGGCGTCATCATCTACCAGGAACAGGTCATGCAGATCTTCCAAAATCTCGCAGGCTACTCGCTGGGGCAGGCAGACCTCGTGCGGCGCGCCATGGCCAAGAAGCACCTGAACGAGCTGATGGCGCAGAAGGACAAGTTTATTTACGGCGACACGGACAAGGGCGGGAATATCGCAGGCTGCGCCTCGCACGGCATCGCGCCCGAGGTCGCCGCCGAGCTCTTCGGACAGATGGAGAGCTTCGCTTCGTACGCCTTCAACAAGTCGCACGCCGCGGCCTATGCCGTCATCGCGTACCAGACTGCCTTCCTGAAGAAGTACTATCCCAAGGAATTTCTCGCCGGCGTGCTCAACAACCGCATCGATAAGATCGACGAGATCGCGAAGTACGTCGTGTACATGAAGGAGAAGAACATCAAGGTGTACCCGCCCGACGTCAACCTCTCCAAGGCCTATTTCTCGGTGCAGGGGGACGGGCTGCGCATCGGGCTGTGCGCCCTGCGCGGCGTGGGCATCGGCGCGATGGAGAGCGTCATGAAGGAGCGCGAAGAGAACGGAAAATTCAAGGATTTCTCCGACTTTTTGATGCGGTGCACCAAATTTCTCAACAAAAAGATGGTGGAAGCGCTCATCTTCGGCGGCGCGTTCGACAGCATGGGCAAGCGGCGTTCGCAGTATGCCGCCGTCTACGAGGAGCTGATGCGGCGCATCGCCGGGATCGAGAAGCAGAAGGGGAGCGCGCAGATGTCCCTCTTCGGCGACATCATCGAGGAGGAGGCGCCCCGCGTGGACTTCCCCGACCTCCCGGAGTGGGAGACGGAGGAGCTGCTCTCCAAGGAGAAGTCCGTGCTCGGCGTGTACGTCAGCGGGCATCCCTTCGCCGCCTACGCCCACCAGTTCAACGACTGCAACTTCCACACCGGGCTGCTCTCCGACTACGAGGAGGACGAGGAGACGGGGGACAGGGTCTATCATCAGATCAAGGCGGGCGACCCCGTGACGATGGGGGGCATCGTGGCGTCGGTCAAAAAACTCAACACCAAGGGCGGGACGGTGATGGCGTTTATCACCGTGGAGGACCTGTACGGGAGCGTGGAGTGCGTCGCCTTCCCCCGCATCTATGAGAAGATCAAGGGGAACATCAAGCACGACGCCGTGGTGCGCATCACGGGCAAGCTGGATATCCCGCCCGAGAAACTGCCCGTCGTCATCGTCGACTCGCTCGAGCCCGCGGCGGCCGAACAGACGGAGGCGCCCGCAGCGGCGGCGCAGCCCGAAAAGGTGCTGTGGGTGGACGCGCGTTCGCTCACCGACGAGGACTTCGACGAGCTGCTCGAGACGATACAGGGCTACGCGGGGGACACGGCCGTGAAGATATTGCACGGGGGGAAACGCTTCGAATACGGCGTGCGGCTCACGCGCGCGCTCATCGCCGAACTGCGGTCTTTCCTGCCCGACCCGAACTGCGTAAAAGTTGTTTGAAGGGCGGAAAAAAAACAAAAAACCCCTTTTCTTTTCCGAAGCGATGTGTTATAATGCGTGAGTAGGAACAAAGTAATTCCAAGGAGAAAAGTTATGAAGCGAATCGGACTTTTGACGAGCGGCGGCGATGCGCCGGGCATGAACGCGGCGATCCGTGCCGTCGTACGCACGGCGATCTATTTCGGCATGGAAGTGTACGGGATCGAACGCGGCTACGCGGGACTGATCGAGGACACCATGATGCCGATGGAGATGCGCAGCGTCTCGGATATCGTGCAGCGCGGCGGGACGAAGCTCCGCACGGCGCGGTGCCTCGAAATGCTGACGGTGGACGGGCAGAAACAGGCGGTCGCCACGCTGGAAAAGAGGGGGATCGAGGGGCTCGTCGTCATCGGCGGCGACGGTTCGTTCCGCGGGGCGAAGTGCCTGACGGAGGATTACGGCATTCCCACCATCGGCATCCCCGGCACCATCGACAACGATCTGCAGTACACCGATTATACGCTCGGCTTCGATACCGCGGTGAATAC
>CANRFD010000093.1 GCA_947629845.1 uncultured Clostridia bacterium | reverse complement strand
TTCAAGTTGGGCGCGGACGTCGTGTACGAGAGCCTCGAAAAGATCCACGTCTCGGGACACGCCTGCCAGGAGGAGCACAAAATTCTGCACTCGCTCTTAAAGCCCAAGTTCTTTATCCCCGTGCACGGGGAATACCGCCACTTAAAGCGGCACGTGCTGCTTGCGCAGGAGCTCGGTATGAAGCCCGCGCAGACCTTTATCCCCGAGATCGGCTCGTGCGTGGAGGTCACGGACGACAGCCTGCGGGCGGGGGAGAATTTCCCGTCGGGCGCACGGCTCATCGACGGCGACGGCTTCGAGGATCTCGCCACGGGCGAGGCGCTGAAGGACCGCATCCGCATGTCGAGCGAGGGGCTGTTCATCGTGAGCGTGGCGCTCTCCGGCGGCGCCCTAGTGGGCGAACCCGTCATCGAGAGCCGCGGGTTTGTATTTGCCGACGAACAGGGCTATGAAAAGGAGCTGAAAAACGTCGTCGAGAAGGCGATCGATACGACGGGCGTCAACGGCGGGGCGGGGGAACTTTCCGCCAATATCCGCCGCGCCGTCAAGAATTTCATCTACAAGAGGACAAAACAGTCTCCCATGATCGTGCCGATCGTTCAGGAGCTGTGAGCCATATCTGTTTCGTTGGGGGTATGAAATGAAACGCAATCGGGTTGTTGTATGCGTGCTCGCGGGGCTGTGCGTCGCGATCTTCATCGCCATGACGGTCTCGGGGTTCGTGTTCGACGTGCTGCCGGCGGGCGTCGTCGGCGCCGTCATGACGGCGGTCTCCCTCTGGGGGTTGGCGGGCAGCATCTTCTGCGAACGCGTCTACGATACGGCGACGGCACGCTACCGCGTGGGGGACTATGCCGCCGCGCGCGCCGTGCTCGACAAGGCGGAACGCAACCACCTGTTCTATCCCATCGCCCGCATCACCCTTCTGCAGCTCTACGTCGTCGTCGCGCTCACGCAGGACGATACGGCGACGGCCGAACGGTACGTTTCCCGCCTGCGGCACAACGGCGGCGACGGTTGGCGGTACCGCACGGCGTACTTCATCGTGCTTCTGAACCTCGATTGGGGGGATCTGCCCGCGGCGACCGCCGAGTACGAGGCGTTCAGGAGCGCATGTTCCGCTTCCGAGATCTATAAATCGAGGATCGAAGTCCTCGACGCCATCTTCGCCAATATCCACGGGGAGCCCCGCCCCATGCCCGACGCGGCGAAGCAGTCCAAATATCCCATTCTGCACCGCGTCGTGCAGAAGTACTGCTGAATGGACGTTGCGGCGGAGGAGCGGCTTCGGGCGATGCGTGCCCGCGCGAAGGAGGGGAGGGACCCCACCTGCGCCGACGAGACGCTTGCGCTGATGCTCGACGCGGCGGCGGAGTGTTCCGCCCAAAATATTTTGGAGATCGGCGCGGGCGAAGGGCTCACGTCGATCGCGTTTTTATTGCGCACCGGGGCGCGCGTCACCGCCATCGAGAAGGACGCCGCGCGGGCGGCAAGGGCGAGGGAAAACTTTGCTGCGTTCGGCGTTGCGGACAGGGTGCAGCTCATCGAGGACGACGCTGCCGCCGTGCTTCCCGGCCTTTCGGGGACGTTCGACATCATCTTTCTCGACGGGCCGAAAGTGCAATACGTCTCCTATTTTCCCCACATCAAGCGGCTGCTTTCCGCAGGCGGGACGCTCTTTTCCGACGACGTGCTGCTCTACGGCTGGGTGCGGGGGGAGGCGCCCAAAAAGCGGAGGATGCTTGCCGCGCACATCCGCGAATATTTAGAGACGCTGCAGGCCGACGGCGACTTCAGGACGGAGATATTTCCGTTCGGCGAAGGGCTCGCCGTGAGCAAAAAATTATAGCGGCCGACCGCCGTGCGACGGTGCGGACTGCGGACATTTCAAAAGAGACATGAGGCCCGAACTTCTCGCCCCTGCGGGCAACCTTGCAAAACTCAAACTTGCCTTTTACTACGGCGCGGACGCGGTGTACGCGGGCGGGCGTGCCTTCTCGCTGCGCACCTTTGCCGACAATTTTACCGAAGAGGAGCTCGCGGAGGGCATCGAATACGCCCACGCGCGCGGCAAAAAGGTGTACGTCGCCGCCAACATCTTTGCGCGGAATTTCGATCTGCGGGGGATGGAGACGCTGTTCCGCCGTCTTGAAGAGTTGGGGGCGGACGCGGCGCTCATCTCCGACCCGGGCGCGTTCGCGCTGTGCCGCAAAGTTGCGCCCGCACTGCCCGTTCACATCTCCACGCAGGCGAACACCTGCAACGCCCTTTCGGCAAAATTTTGGGAGGAGCAGGGGGCGAAGCGCATCGTGCTCGCGCGGGAGCTCTCGGTGGGGGAGATCGCCGAAATTCACAGCGTTTGCCCGAATTTGGAGCTCGAGGCCTTTGTGCACGGCGCGATGTGCATCTCGTACAGCGGCAGGTGCTACCTCTCCGACTACATGGACGGGCGCCCCGCAAACCGCGGCGCGTGCGTGCAGGCATGCCGGCGGAACTACCGCATCCAGATGCGGGAAGGCGGCTCGCAGGACTTCTACGACGTCGAAGAGGACGGGCGCGGCGCGTATGTAATGAACAGCAAGGATCTCAATATGAGCGCCTATCTCGAGGAACTCGGGCAGGCGGGGGTCGTCTCCTTCAAGATCGAGGGGCGCATGAAGGGGGAATTTTACCTCGCTACCGTGGTGAACGCCTACCGCCGGCTGTTGGACGGCGGCGACAAGGCGGTTTTGACGCGCGAACTGTATGCGAGCGCGCACCGCGAATACACGACGGCGTACGAGCTGCCCAATGCGCAGTCTCCCGAGGGAACGCAGACGCAGGGCGAATGCGACTTCGTGGGGATCGTGCGCAGGTACTCGGACGGACGGGTGCAGATCGAGATGCGCGGCAGGTTTTATGAAGGTGAAACGCTGGAAATTCTGACCCCATCCCGCCATTTTGCGGAAAAAGTGACGGTAAGGGGGCTGAAAGACGGGACGGGGGAGGCGTGTACGGACGCCAAGCTCGTGCAGGCGACGTATTCGTTTGACTGCCCCGTTCCGCTCGCCGCGGGGGATATTTTGCGGCGGAGAAGAAAGTAAAGCACATGTGAAGGGCGCGCCGCGGCATAGCCGCGGCGCGCTTCCGCATACAATGCGGTATGGGGAAACGCAGACGTTTGAAGTGGTGGGAAATTTTGACCGTCGTTTGCATCTTCGCCGTACTGCTTGCGCTGTTCATCGGGCTGGCCGTCGGAGCGAAGAAAAGGCAACAAGCCGTTGATTTCGAGGCGGATTATTACTTTCTCATTGAGAAGTGCGAGGACTCCACGGCGGCCGCGGTGGCGGGACGGGTGCACTCCTCGGGCGGGGCGGGGTACCTGTTCCGCGGCGGGAAGGCGGTCATCGTGGCGTGCTATTACACCGTGCAGGACGCCGAACGCGTGCGGGACGCCATGCTGGAGAGGGGCGCGGACGTCGAGATCGCCCCGCTTTCCGCCCAAAAATTTTATTTGAGCGGCGAAAATGCCGCATATGCCGCACATGTGGCGGCAAACGCCGAGACGGCGGAGTCTTGCGCGCGGCTATTGTATGACGTTGCCAACGGGCTGGAGCGGGCGCAGATGGGGCAGACGGAGGCGCGGGACGCCGTGCGCGGGGCGGCAGGTTCGCTCGCGGGGCTGCGGAAGTCCAACGGCGGCGCGTTTTACGACCGCTGGAACGCCGAACTCGCCTCGGCCGAACGGGAATGCAGGGAAATTTCCGACGGGATCGCCTTCGCAAAGGAGGTAAGGCGGGTGCAGGCGCAGCTGCTGTGTGCGCTCGTCGGATTGGAAGAATATTTTTAGGCGGAAATTGGGCGATACTGTTGGCGTGAAGTGCGTTTTTTTGTATAACCCCAACAGCGGCAGGGGGAAGATCGGGAGGCAGGTCGGGAAAATCGAGGGGCGTCTGCGGGAAATTTTCGGCGAAGTTGCGGTGTTCGCCGCGGAGAGCGCCGAAGATATGACGGCACGGGCGCGCTTTTGGGCGTCCCGCAATGCCGTGATCGTGTTCGCGGGCGGGGACGGGACGTTCAACGCCGTGCTTGCGGGCGCGATCGGCGAAAATGCGGCACTGGGGTACATTCCCGCGGGGACGTGCAACGACGCGGCGCGCTCGCTTCGGCTGCCGCGGACGGTCAAAGGCGCCCTCCGCACCATCGCACAGGGCAGGACGGCGCAGGTCGATTGCATGGCGATAAACGAAAAACGCTATGCGTTTTGCATCGTTGCGGCGGGTTCCGTGACCCGCTTGACCTACAGCACGCCGCAGGGCGGGAAGCGGCGGCTCGGCTGGCTTGCGTACGCGCTCGGGTTTCTCAAAAATATTGTGCGAGGAAAGCCCTTCTACGCCGAGGCGGAGTGCGGGGGAAAGCGCGTGCGCGGGAATTTTGCGCTTGCGCTCGTGATGAACGGCAGAAGGGTGGCGCGCATGCCCGTGAACCGCGGCGCGAGCATGGCGGACGGCGTGTGCGAGACGGCGCTTGTGCGGCAGTTCGGCAGCGGGATCGCGGCGGATTGGGGCGCGCGGTGGGGGATCGTGCGATTGATGCTGTTCGGTGCCAAGAGGGGCGGAAAGCGCATCGTACGCCTGCGCGGGGACGCGGTGAAGGTGCGCAAAACTCACAGCGTTTTGTGGGATTTCGACGGCGAGCCCGGTGAAAAGGGGGAGATCGACGTGCGTGTGCTTCCCGGCGCGGTAAAAGTTTTTGTTTCATAATAAGAAAAAAATAAAAAAATACGCAAAATCGCTTGCTTTTTGCCGCCGATTTTTTTATAATGATAGAGCGTGTTGAAGTTGGCGCGTAGCCGTATGCTACTGTGGCTCAGTCGGTAGAGCGATTGATTCGTAATTATTTGGTCGAATGCTCAAATCCTACCGAAAACCACCGAAATCCCGAGTTTTTCCGAAGTTTTGGCGGGTTTTCGGCGAAGTGCGGCAAAGTGCTGTAAAACTTCTGTAAAAAACACCTGTCACAACGGGTAAAAATGCTACTGTGGCTCAGTCGGTAGAGCAGTTGATTCGTAATTATTTGGTCGAATGCTCAAATCCTACCGAAAACCACCGAAATCCCGAGTTTTTCCGAAGTTTTGGCGGGTTTTCGGCGAAGTGCGGCAAAGTGCTGTAAAACTTCTGTAAAAAACACCTGTCACAACGGGTAAAAATGCTACTGTGGCTCAGTCGGTAGAGCAGTTGATTCGTAATTATTTGGTCGAATGCTCAAATCCTACCGAAAACCACCGAAATCCCGAGTTTTTCCGAAGTTTTGG
>CANRFD010000092.1 GCA_947629845.1 uncultured Clostridia bacterium | reverse complement strand
GTGAGTTTTTTTTGCGAAAAGTTTTTCAGCCCGTAGGCGACGTCCTCCTTCACCGTCTCGGCGAAGAGCTGGTATTCGGGGTATTGGAACACCATGCCCACCTTTTGGCGGAGGGCGCGGAAATCCGTCTTGCGCGAGGCGAGGTCGAAGTCCCCCACGCGGAGGGCGGGAAGGACGGGCGCGGGCTGCCCCTTCTTCGCCTTGGGCTTTTTATAGCGCTTAAGCGAGGAAGGCAGGCGGATGAGCCCGTTCAGGTGCTGCACAAAGGTGGACTTTCCGCTCCCCGTGTGCCCGATGATGCCGAAGAACTCCCCCTCCTCGATCGTGAGAGAGACGTCCTCGAGCGCCTTCGTCGCAAAGGGCGATTTGGGATTGTAGGTATAGCTCAAATGCTCTGCGACAATACGCACCGCGCGATCTCCTCCGCAAGTTTTTCCACGTCAAGCGTATCTTCCACGGGCACGCCGCCCTCGCGCAGCCCCTTGCAGATCAGCCCGATGCGGGGCAGGGCAAGGTTGTACGTAAGAAGTTCCTCGTGCCGCCCGAAAATTTCGGCGGGAGCGCCCTGCATCACGATCTGCCCGCGGTTCATCACGACGGCACGGTCGCAGAGCAGCGCTTCCTCCATGAAGTGGGTGATGAGCACGACGGTGATGTGCTCCTCCTTGTTGAGCCGCAGCACGACGTCGACGATCTCCCTTCTGCCGCGCGGGTCGAGCATGGCGGTGGATTCGTCGAGGATCATGATCTTGGGCTTCAGGGCGAGCACGCCGGCAATGGCGACGCGCTGTTTCTGCCCGCCCGAGAGGCGGGAAATGGTGGCGTGGCGCAAATTCTCCATGCCGACGGCACGGAGCGCGAACGCGATGCGCTCGCCGATCTCCTCGCGGGGGAGCCCCACGTTCTCGGCGCCGAACGCCACGTCGTCCTCCACGATAGAGGCGACGGCCTGATTGTCGGGGTTCTGAAAGACGACGCCGACGTTCTTCCTGACGTCATAGAGATTTTTCTGCCCGACGGGCGTGCCGAACACCGAGATCGTGCCCTTATCCGCCTCGAGAAGTCCGTTGGAGAGGCGCGCGAGCGTCGATTTCCCGCTCCCGTTGTGCCCGAGCACGGCGACGAACTCGCCCTCCTCTACCCCGAAATTCAAATTTTCAATGGCGAACGACCCCTGCCCGTAGGAGAAATCCACGCCGCAAAATTCAAGCGCTTTCATAGTTCCCGGCAACACATTTTTCACCATTATACCAAAAACCCGCCCCGATTACAATGAAATCGCGGAGAAAATTGCGAAAAAATTGTCGGCAGAGAGGAAAATCGTCTGCGGCGGCGCATGTACGCATAAATTTTCAAAAATACATCCTTTTTTTCGACAGCCGTTTGACAATTCTCTTCTGTTGCGGTACAATAGGGCGTGGAGAATAGGAATGATACATATCGAAGAAGTAAAGACCCGCGCACAGCGGAGGCAATTCGTGCAATTTCCCCTGAAGCTCTACAAGGGGAACGCCTGTTTTGTCCCGCCGCTCTATGCGGACGAAATGAAAATATTCAAGAAAAACTACTCCTACAACGAACAGGCCGAGGCCGTTTACTATCTCGCCTACCGCGAAAAAGAGGTCGTCGGCAGGATCTCGGGCATTCTGCAGCGCGTCGCCAACGAAAAGTGGAAGCAAAAGCGCGTCCGCTTTACCCGCTTCGACAGCATAAACGACCAAGAGGTCGCAAACGCACTCTTCGGCGCCGTGGAGAGCTGGGCGAAGAGCAAGGGCATGACGGAGGTCGTCGGCCCTCTCGGCTTCTCCGATTTGGAGCGCGAAGGCCTCTTGATCGAGGGCTTTGACGAGCTCGCCACCTTCGAGGAACAGTATAATTTCGACTATTATCAAAAGCTCATCGAGAATTTGGGCTATCAGAAGGAGGTGGATTGGGTCGAGCACAAGCTGTACCTGCCCAAGGAGCGCGACGCACGCCTCCCCCGCCTCTCGCAGAAAATTTTGGAGCGCTTCGAACTGCACATGAGTTCCGCCAAGAGCACCCGCGAATTTATCAAAAAGTATGCCGACAAGTTTTTTGAAGTGCTCGACCAATCGTATGCCGAAATTTACGGCACGGTGCCCTTCACCGACCGCATGAAGAAGGAGCTCATCGCCAACTTCAACCTCGTCATCGACCTGCGCTTCGTGCGCGTCATTCTCGATAAGAACGATCGCCCCGTGTGCTTCGGCCTGTGCTTCCCCTCGCTTGCAAAGGCGGTGCAAAAATCGGGCGGCAGACTTACGCTGCCCGCCCTCTTCCGCGTGCTGAAGGCGGTGAAGCGGCCGAAGATCATCGACCTCGCGCTCATCGGCGTCGTCGAGGAATACCGCATGAAGGGCGTGGGCTCGGTGCTCATCAACGAACTCATCAACATGCTCGACGAAAAGGGCGTGGAGTACTGCGAGACCAACCTGAACCTCGAGGAGAATTACAACATTCTCAACATGTGGAAGTCGTTCGAAAGCGTGCAGCACAAGCGCCGCCGCAGCTACATAAAACAAATTTAAGGACAAGTTGTGCGCCCCGTTTAAGGACAAGTTGTGCGCCCCGCGAACACGCGGGGCGTTTTTGTGCCATAAGATACGCGAGGAAACACGCGCGTCCTCATTCCGAGGGCGCAGCCCGAGCGAATCTTCCCCAAAACATGCGTTGCGCCCCGCGAACACGCGGGGCGCTGTAATTTTGTCATGTCGGCCAACGCGGAGACATCCCCGCCTTAATTATTAAAATACGTCACATTGCCGTCTTTATCCACCGTCCCGTCCGTGCAGGTTATGGTGTAGTCGCTTGTTTTGTAATCCCATTCATATGCCTTTTTTATCGCCTGCCACGCTTCCACCGTTCCCTTAAATTGAATATCCGTCAGCTTATCGCACCATCTGAACGCATGTTCCACAATCTCGGTCACGCCGCTTCCAATCGTCACGCTCGTCAGCCCGCTACAATCACAGAACGCCCATTCCCCGATCGAAGTCACGCTGTCAGGAATTACAACGTTCATCAGCCCGCTACAACCATAAAAAGCATAACCCCCTATCGAGGTCACGCTGTCGGGAATTACAACGTTCATCAGCATGCTGCAATTTGTGAACGCACCGCTTCCAATCGATTTCACGCCGTCGAGAATCGTCACGCTCGTCAGTCTGCTGCAACCAAAGAACGCCCATTCCCCGATCGAAGTCACGCTATTGGGGATCGTCACGCTCGTCAGCCCGTCGCAACTATAGAACGCCCATTGATAAATTTTATACGATTTCCCTTTGGGCGATGTTGCGGGAAGAGTCAACGCCGTTTCGCTCCCTTTATATCCGAGCAAGTAAACTTCCTCTCCGTCCTCGTAAAAGATGTATCCGTCCTCTGTTACGGTCTGTTTGCTCTCCTTGTCCGTGGTGTAGACGTGTTTTGCATAATAAGCAACATCTCCGTAATCAGAAGAGTCTGGTTGAATTTCCAGGTTTGAATAATTCCACACTTCCACAAGTTTGTAACAACAATGGAACGCACTCTCCCCGATCGAGGTCACACTATCGGGAATTTCAACGCTTGTCAGCCCGCTGCAATCATAGAACGCCCATTGATAAATTTTATACGATTTCCCTTTGGGCGATGTTGCGGGAAGAGTCAACGTCGTTTCGCTCCCTTTATATCCGAGCAAGTAAACTTCGTCTCCGTCCTCGTAAAATATGTATCCGTCATCCGTTACGGTCTGTTTGCTCTCCTCGTCCGTAGTGTAGACGTGCTTTGCATAATAAGCAACATCTCCGTAATCAACAGAGCCTGGTTGAAGTTCCAACCCCGAATAATTCCACACTTCCACAAGTTTATAGCAACTTGCGAATGCACCGCTCCCAATCGAGGTCACACTATCGGGAATTGCAATACTCGTCAGCCCAAAGCAACTGAAAAACGCACCGCTTCCAATCGAGGTCACGCTGTCGGGAATTGTAATGCTCGTCAACCCGCTGCAACCACTGAACTCACTCCGCCCAATCTCGGTCACGCCGCTGCCAATCGTCACGCTCATCAACCCGCTGCAACCACTGAACGCACCGCTTCCAATCGAGGTCACGCCGCTGCCGATTGTCGCGCTCGCCAACTCCCTACAAACTCCGAACGCATAATCCCCAATCGAAATCACACTATCGGGAATGACGATGCTTGTTAGACCGCTATACAAAAACGCCCCATCGCCGATCGAAATCAATCCTTTCCCCAAGTTTGCGCTTTTTAATCCTTGGCAAAACCTAAAAGCACAATCCCCAATCGAGGTTACGCTGTCCGGAAGCGTGATGCCGGTAAGCGAGTAAACAGAAAATTGTTCTTCGGCGATAAGTGGGCCATGGGAACCCATCGGCGTCAATTCTTGTAAATCTTCCATTGTCCACCCGTACACCGCCGTTACAAATTTCCCCTGATAGCCGTAAGGAACCACGACGTTGCCCTGCGCCTTGTGGATGTTGATAACGTGATAGGCGTCCGTTTCCTCGTCGAGCTCATAGGTGAGTCCCTCGGTGAACTCCCACTTGTCGCCGCAGAGGCTGCATACGTTGTCTGCGGTGAATTGGTGTGCGCACGTTTCGCCTCCCTCCTCTCCTTGGGAGCCGCCCGTTCCGCCTTGTTCGGTCTGCGAGCCGCCTGTGCTGCCGCCGTTTCCGCCGTTGCCGCCGCTCTCGCCGCATGCCGCCAGCCCGAAGGACAGGCACAGAGCCGCAAGGAGCGCCAACAGGACTGTTAAAAGTTTGTGCTTCATAGTTACCTTTCTCCTTTTTGTTTTTTTGCGGGCAAAAAATAAGGACGCCCGACAATATCGGGCGCCCGCATTGAGTATCCCGTATTGTCTGCGTCACAATTTCACCCGTAAACGGATAGAAAGGATACACTAAATGCCAGTGTAGCCGTTTACGGTAAAAAATATGAAATTGTGTGGCACTCTCAGTATAACACGCCCGCAAAAATTTTGCAAGATTTTCCGAAAATTTTATTCCGCGACTGCCCTTTTTCTCCTTGGGGCGAGTTTGCGCCACAAGATACGCGAGGAAGCACGCTCGTCCTTATTCCGAGGGCGCAGCCCGGGCAAATCTCCCCCAAAATGCGAAATGCGCCGCGGCATTCGCCGCGGCGCACACTTTACTACCGAAATTCCCTTAAAACACTACTTTCTCGTCGTTTTGCTTTTTCACCAAAGCGAAGAAGTCCTCCTTCTTCATGGCGCCGACGTCGCCCTCGCCGCGCTTGCGCACGGAGACGGTGCCTTCCTCCATCTCCTTGTCGCCG
>CANRFD010000091.1 GCA_947629845.1 uncultured Clostridia bacterium | reverse complement strand
GCTTTTTGATGACGCGCGGGCAGAAGGTCGCCCTCGTCGGCGACAACGGCACGGGAAAGACGTCGCTGCTGAAATACTTCCTCGCCGCGCCGACGGGCGTGAAGTACGCACGGTTTGTGCGCCTCGGCTATTACGACCAGGAGAACGCCGATTTGCCGCAGGACGAGCGCGTGTTGGACGCCTTTTGGGGGAAGAACCCCGGCATGTCGCAGACCGACGCGCGGAGCCTGCTCGCCCGTGCGGGGCTCAACGCCGAGGACGTGCAGAAGAAGGTCTGCGAGCTTTCGGGCGGGCTGAAGGCGAAACTTTCGCTCGCCATTTTGGAAGCGCGGCGCGCCAACGTTCTCTTTTTGGACGAGCCCACCAACCACCTCGACCTGCCCGCGCGCGAGGCCTTGGAAGAGGCGCTCAAGGCGTATGAAGGCACCCTCCTCTTCGTCTCGCACGACAGGCGGTTCATCGAGGCGGTGGCAACGAGAATTGCGTCGCTGGAGGGCGGCATGCTCGTACCCTTCGAGGGAAGCTACGACGAATTTTTGGCGGCGCGGGAGAGGCAGACGCCGCCCGCGGGGAAGGCGGAAAAGAAGAGCGCGCCCGAGGGCTATCGCACCAAGGAAGAGCGGGCGCGGGAGGCGCAGGCGCGGAACAGGACGCACGAGATCGAGGCGCGCATTTCCCTTCTCGAAGAGGAGGAAAAGCAGCTGGACGCGCGGCTTATGGAGGTCGCCGCCGACTACAAAGAGGTGCAAAAAGTGACTTCGCGGCAGGAAGAGGTTCGCGCCGAAATCGACGCCCTCTACGCCGAATATGAGACGTTGATATAGAAAAAACGCCCATTTTCAGGCGTTTATGTGTGACATAGTACTTGATTTAAGTCGAAAAATCAAACTTTCTCCCCTGTTTTGGCGCGAAACCGCCATTTTTTGCGCGGCAAGATAGCAAGGGCTACAATAATGTGAAAGGATGAAAAAATGCCAAGACCGATAAGAACTTCCGCAAAATCGGCGACCCCGAATGTTCGGAGTAGAGAATGATATCAAAGAGTAATTCAACGGGAATATAAAAAGACGAGGATGCCCCTCGCCTTTTTTATGTCAACTGTAAAGCCCATGCGCGGCATAGTGGATAGGAAAGTCATTCCATTGAAAAAATATCATTTGGCGTTATTTCATATAATTTGCAGAGCGAAAGAATTTGATCGTAGTTTAATTCAAATACCCCATTTTCAAAGCGGCTGTATTGCTGTTGCGTCATATGAAGAATGGCGGCGACCTCTTTTTGCGTATAGCCTTTATCCTTTCGTGCTTGTTTGATGTTTTTTCCGATTATCTCCGCTGTTTTCATTACTAATTTTTTATCACAAAATGATGTAAAATGCTTGACGCACATCATTTAATGATGTATAATAACAACAGTTTGATACTTTGGAGAAATGAAATGCGGAAACGAATGAATTTTAAGAAAAAACGGGAACGAATGAATTTTAAGAGAAAGCTGTTGGAAATTATCATTCAAATTTCATTGATACCGGTTTCAGCGTTTACCACGGCGCTCATGCTATCACCACTCACCTTGGTTTTCTTCATACTCGCAATCGTAGGCTATTATCTTGAACTCAGCATTTTGAAATGGTTAAAAAATTACACTCCGAAAGAAGGAATAGCATATCATGTAGATCCTTCTTACAGAATTGTAGAGGAAGGGGACAGTATCAAGGTGAAATATGATGATGGCATACGATATTCTGGAAGTAACAGCGAAATAGCGGTCTTTTTTGTAGCATTATTTGCATTGCCGTTAAGGATTATTTCATTGCTTCTTTCATTCATTGCCCCCTTTATTCCGGTTTTTAACATTAAAGCAAAAAGCCTTAAAGGAACGTGGGCAAGTATCCTTTTAGACATATATTGATCTTCATCTAAATGTGATAAAATGATTTTCAACTTTATGAATGTCAAAGGCGGGGACGGGTGTCCTCGCCTTTAATAAAAAGAACGCAAGCCGTATCGCTTGCGCCCTTCTCCGCTATTCGGCGGGGGATTTTTTGTTTTTTTCGCGTTCGCGCATTTCGGTGAAGAAGGACGTGAGAACTTCCGAACACTCCTTCTCCATGACGCCGCCGACGACCTCCACGGTGTGGTTGAGAAGGTTCGCGCTTGCAAGTTCCGCGGTAAGGCTCCTCCCCTTTTGCTCGTACGCGCCGAAGTAGACCCGCTCGATGCGGGCGTTCAGGATTGCCCCCATGCACATCGGGCAGGGCTCGAGCGTAACGTAAATTTCGGCGTCGGGGAGCCGCCAAGAGCCGCACTTTTTGCACGCCCTGTCGATCGCGCGCATCTCGGCGTGCGCCGTTGCCATCTGCAATTTGGTGCGCAAATTGTAGCCGCGGCCGATGACTTTCCCCTCCGAGACGACCACCGCGCCGATGGGGACTTCCCCCGCCGCCTTCGCCTTTTTTGCAAGGCGCAGCGCCTCGCGCATGAATTTTTCTTCCATATTCCCTAATACTCCCGCGACAGCGCCGCAAGCGCGCCGAGATTTTTTTCCACGAGTTCGGAAAGCGCCGCCCTATCCAACGGGTGCCGCAGTTCCTCCCGCCCCGCCTCCACCGTGAAGGCGGGAATTTTCAGCGTTTGGATGCACCAATCCTTGTAGCCGCCCGCCGAGCCCTTCGCCTCCCTTAAGGGGTACCCCGTCGACTGCGAGAGCGCACGTGCGAGGCGTTTATCGCGTGCGGCGCGAAAGACGGGCTGGCGGAACCGCCAATAGATCTCCTCGCCCTTCGTGTGGTAGCTGACCGTATACTGCGGGGCGACTTTCAGGGTGAAATCGCGGAGCGCGGCGCTCTCCGGGGCGCAAAAAGGAGCTTCCCCCACGTAATTTTCGGGGGCGGGCGAAAAGACGTTGCGCTTGCCCGTGCCCCAACAAGCGTTGAAATTGACGTTGAGATCGACGGCGTCGAGGTTGGCCTTCCAAAGAGAAAAATCCTCCCCGCCGTTCACTTCAAGCAAAAATTTGCGGCGGGAGGCGTTATTTACGCTTGAAAGCCCCTCCCCGCACAGGAGCGCGCCGTCGGGGTTGGCGAGCGGGATGAACCAGACGCTGCCCTTTACGCCGCGGTAGCGCACCTGCTCCAGCGCGAGGAGCGCGGTGATCCACTCCCGCGCGTGGATGGCGTATTGTGCGACGCCGCAGGGCGCGCCTTCGCCGACGCGGACGGCGTACAGCTTGCGGTTGGAAACGCTCGTGCCGAACACGCACTTTTCGCCTCGATAGCCTTGGTAGAATGCGGTGACTTCGTCATAGATATTCACCGTGCATTGTATGCGCCGCCCGCCGTTTGCGGTATCCGATCATTTGTGGTATTCCGCGCCCGCGTTGATCATAAACGCGCGGTAGAGCTGTTCCAAAAAGATCACGCGCATGAGTTGGTGCGGGAAGGTCATGGCGGAGAAGGACAGCAGTTCCGCCTGCGATTTGACCCTTTCGTCCAGCCCGCACGACGAGCCGATGACGAAGGTCATCTCCCTGCCGGCATCGGCGAGCGACCTTATTTTCCCCGCAAACTGCTCCGAGGAGCAGGGCTTGCCCTCGATGGCGAGCGCAGTGACATGGCCGCGGCAGGCGCGCAGGATCTCCTCCGCTTCCTCCGCGGGGCCGCTCTTTTCGGGGAGCTCGCAAATTTCCAGCGAACAAAAGCGCGAAAGGCGTTTTGCGTACTCCGCGACCGCCTCCCGCCAAAAACTTTCCTTGAGTTTTCCCACACAGACGAGGCGTACCTTGATCATAAAAACCTCGAGATGAGCAGCGCGATCCACTCCACGGCGCAGGCTCCGATGCCGACGCCCGCCCAGAGGAAGAACTTTCCGCCCTCCTTGACGCCGCCCTTGACGTTCTTCTTCCTGTCGAAAAAGAGGAGGAAAAAGACGGCGCCCGCGAGGCAGACGGCCGACGTTATGACGAGGGCGAGATAGGCGGCGCGGGACAGCTCGATAAACGAACCGTACCCCGCCGACATCAGGGCGAGAATGACGGTGTTGTTGACGAAGTGCGAGAAGATCGCGGGCAAAATGCTCCCCGCGCGGAGGGCGATGAGCGCAAAGCCCGCGCCGCTGATGAACTGGTACAGCGTCTGCTCGGGATTGGTGTGGAAGAGCGAAAAGAGCGCGCCCGAGATGAGCACGGTGGAGGCGGTGCCCCAGCCGCTTTCCCCCATTCTGCCCACCAAAACGCCGCGGAAAAGCGTCTCCTCGAAGATGGCGGGCAAAACCGCGATGACGAGGATGGCGGGGAGAAGGTTCCAGCCGCCGAGCGACGGGAGGGCGCTCCCTCCGCGCTCGTACCCCATGAGCTCCAACAGGCGCACGAAGTACTCGTTCAGCTCGGAAAGGGAGATCATGACGCCGAACTGCAACAGTAGCGCAATGACGAAGTAGTACCACTTGCAGCCGCGGTAGACCTTGCGGGGCGGCACCTTGCTCCTGCGGAAGAAGAGCAGGCAGGCGCCCGCGATGCACACGGGCGAGATGAGATAGGTGATGTACTTGTACCAATCCTGTTCGGCGTAGCCCGAGCCCGCCGCAAAGGGAACGATGAAGAGGACGAGGAGCGAGACAAAGACGGGCAGCACCGCCGAAACGGAAAAGCACAGCCCCGCCTCCGTAAGTTCCCTCGTCCGCAATTCGCGTTCGTCGTATTCGTTGATCGTCTGCATACCGCTATTATACAGGAATTTCCCGGAAACTTCAAATAAAAACTTTGCTTTTTACGAAATTTGTTCTATAATGGTTGCATGAGACTGCTTTCAACCGAAAAAATCGCGGACTGCGTGTACCGCCTTGCGAGAAAGGCCGGGCTGACGCTCACGGAGAGCTGCCGCATCCGCCTTGCACGCGCACGGGAGACGGAGACGGGCGCGGCGCAATTCGCACTTTCCACCGTCCTCGAAAACGAAGGCGTTGCGCAGCGGGAGGGAATGCCCGTCTGCCAGGATACCGGGATGAGCGTCGTGCTCCTCGAGATCGGGCAGGACGTCGCGCTGACGGGCGCTCCCCTCTCCGACGCCGTGAACGACGGCGTGCGGCGCGCCTATGCGGACGGGAATTTCCGCAAGAGCATCTGCGACCCCCTGACCCGCGCCAACACGGGCGACAACACCCCCGCACATCTCCATGTGGAGATCGTCGCGGGAGATCGGGTCGCCGTCACCTTCCTGCCCAAGGGGTTCGGCAGCGAAAATATGAGCAAACTCTACATGCTCACCCCCGCCGAGGGGCGCGAGGGCGTCGTGAACGCCATTGTGGAGACGGTGCGCACGGCGGGCTCCCGCCCCTGTCC
>CANRFD010000090.1 GCA_947629845.1 uncultured Clostridia bacterium | reverse complement strand
GGAGCAGGAAACGGGAGTCGAACCCGCCGGGATCAGCTTGGGAAGCTGACGCCATACCGCTAGGCGATTCCTGCATCATCTTCATTATAGCGCAACAAAGTGCGGATGTCAAGCGCAAACGCGGGTCGCGGCGCAAAAATTTCGCACGGCGCACCTTGCAATTTATGCGAAGCCGTGCTACAATGTCGGCATGAGCAAATCCAAGCGTGCGCGCTTTCACGTCAAAGCGCGGGAGAACATCATAAAGCGCGGAATGATGGATTACAGCGCCACGGGTCAGTATTCGCACTTCATCGCGGGCGACGCCGTTCTCACCGACGAGCGTTTCTTTTTCGGCGCCGAGCTCCCCACGGGCGAATATCTCTCCTTCGAACTCCCCCTGCCCCAAATCTATTCCGTGGAAAAGATCGGCGTTCCCTTCTTCACGCGGAGCATGGTGCTCACGACGGACGAAAAGCAGTACCGTCTCAACGCGGCGTTTGTTGGCAGGTGGGTGAAGGCCGTGCGCCGCGCCGCCGAAGCGGCAAGATCGCGCGCCGAATAAAACAGCCGCATCCCGGCGGGCCGCAAACTGCGGCTTGCTTTTTTTTTGCGGGTGTGGTATAATCTCGGTATGAAGGTGTGGGCGATCAGCGATCTGCACCTCTCCGGGCTCTCGAACAAGCCGATGGACGTATTCGGCACGGGCTGGGAGGGGCACTTCGAAAAAATCAAGGCGGATTGGGAGGAAAAGGTCGGCGCAGACGACGTCGTGCTCGTCGGCGGCGATACGTCGTGGGGCATGAAGCTCGAAGAGGGCATGTACGACGTCGCCTCCCTCGCGCCGCTCCCCGGGAAGAAGGTGCTCATCCGCGGCAATCACGACTATTGGTGGAACGCCATTTCCCGCGTCCGCGCCCGCCGTCCCGACGACAGTTTTTACTTTCTGCAGAACGACTGCGTCAAATTCGGCAACATCATCATCGCGGGCTCGCGCGGCTGGCTGGTGCCGGGCAGCGCCGACTACACCGAGCACGACGAAGCGCTCTACAGGCGGGAGGCCGAACGTTTCAAGCTCGCCTTTTCGCAGGTGAAGAAGGTGCGCGAGGCGGGGGACGAAGTCATCGCGCTCATCCACTACCCGCCCTTCAACGTCAAAAAGGAGGATACGCTGTTTACGGGCCTCTTCGAGGAGAACGCCGTCTCCGTCGTCGTGTTCGGGCACCTGCACGGCGCGGGCTACTTCCCCTTAAAGAGCGAGAAGGAGGGCATCCGCTACTTTCTCACCTCCTGCGACAAGACGAAATTTTCTCTCACCCAAATTTTTTGAAATCCTTTACATTTGAATGCGCCTATGCTATAATCGGAGCGTAGCAGTTCTTTAAGAGCGGTACCGTGATGCCGACAAGACGCGCTTTCATCAATTTTGCCATGGAACAGAGGTCTTGCGGCACGCCGCGAGGTCTCTTTTTCGCTTTTGCGCGCCCCATATGCGGCATGCGGAAGGGGAAGGGGGAAGGGAGCTGCCCAAAACGCATTGCGGCGCCGTGCGGGCGCCCGAAGGAGAAAGTATGGCGGCAATCATTATGGACGCAGCGGGAATGCACCGCACCGTGGTGCGCCTCTCGCACGAGATCGAGGAGCGCTGCGAGGGGCTTCACGACGTCGCTCTCATCGGCGTAAAGCGGGGCGGGGAAGTCGTCGCCCGCCGCGTCGCCGACTATTTCATGCGTGCGGAGGGGGTGGAAGTCCCCTGCGCCGGGCTGGACATCGGCATGACGCGGGACGACCTCGTCTCCGCCTTCTTCGTGCCCGACGCCGAACGCAACGACTTCGGCTTCTCCGTCGAGGGCAAGACGGTCGTCCTCTGCGACGACGTGCTGCACACGGGCAGGAGCGCGGTCGCCGCGCTCGAGGCGCTCTTCCGCCTCGGCCGCCCCGCGCGCATCAAGCTCCTCGTCCTCGTCGACCGCGGCGGCAGGGAGCTCCCCGTCCGCGCCGATTTCGTGGGGAAGAACGTCCCTACCTCGCACGAGGAGTATGTGGAAGTCCGCCTGACCGAGCTGGGGGCGGAAGAAGACGCGCTCGTCATCACCAAGGAGGCGGCACGTTGAACAGGAAGGACATCCTCGGCCTGTACGAGCTCTCCGCGGAGGAGATCGACGAGATCTTAACGCTCGGGCTGAACATGAAAAAGCTGCTGCGGCGGAACATCAAGCGGCTGCCCCATCTCATGGGCAAGTCGGTCACGCTGCTCTTTTACGAAAATTCCACGCGCACGCGCTGCTCCTTCGAGCTCGCGGCGAAGTACATGGGGGCGCACGTCGTCGACCTCGAGGCGGCAACGTCGTCGGTGCAAAAGGGCGAAACGCTCATCGATACGGGCAAGACGCTCGACGCGATGAAGAACGACGTCATCGTCATCCGCCACCCCATGGCGGGCGCGCCGCGGCTGCTCGCCCAAACGGTCAAGGCGCACGTCGTCAACGCGGGCGACGGCATGAACGAGCACCCCTCGCAGGCCCTTCTCGACATGCTCACCATGCGCGAGCAGTGGGGGAGATCAAGGGCAAGACGGTGGCGATCTTGGGCGACATCCGCCATTCCCGCGTCGCCAAGAGCAACCTCTACGGGCTCACCAAGCTCGGGGCGACCGTGCGGATGTACGCACCGGGCACGCTCATGCCGACGGGGCTGGAGCGCATGGGGGCGCACATCTGCCGCTCCCGCGAGGAGGCGGTGGAGGGGGCGGACGCCGTCATGGGGCTGCGCATCCAGCTCGAACGCCAGCACGCGGGCAACTTTCCCTCCCTCGGCGAGTACGCCAAATATTTCGGCGTCGACGGCGACGTCCTGAAGTACGCCAAGCAAAATGCGCTCGTCATGCACCCGGGGCCCGTCAACCGCGGCGTGGAGCTCACGTCCGCCGTCATCGACGGGCAGACGAGCGTCATCGAGGATCAGGTGCTCTCGGGCATCGCCGTCCGCATGGCCATTCTGTTTCTCTTGACAAAGGAGGAGATCGCATGATTTTCAAAAACGCACAGGTCGTCACGCCCGCGGGCGTACAGCGGCTCGACATCCGCACGGAGAACGGCAAAATCGCCGAACTTTCCCCCCAAATTGCGGGGGAGGGGATAGATTGCACGGGTTTCACCGTGCTGCCGGGGCTCATCGACATGCACGTCCACCTCCGCGAGCCCGGCTTCGAGAAGAAGGAGAACATCGAGAGCGGCGCAAGGGCGGCGGTCAAGGGCGGTTTCACCCAGATCTGCTGCATGCCCAACACCCGCCCCGTCATCGATAACAAGGTCGTCGTCACCTACATCAAGGCGCGTGCGCGCGAAGTAGCGCTCTGCAAAATTCACCCCATCGGCGCCATCACGCAGGGGCAAAACGGCGAAACGCTGTCGGATATCGGCGCCATGAAGGCCGCGGGCGCCGTCGCCCTCTCCGAGGACGGCAAGTCCGTCGCCAAAACCAATCTCATGGCGAACGCCATGCTGTACGCCCACGGGTTCGGGCTCAAATGCCTCTGCCACTGCGAGGACGCGGGGCTCGTGGACGGCGGCGTCGTCCACGAGGGCTACTACTCCACGCTCACGGGGCTCAAGGGCAGCGTCCGCGCCGCGGAGGATATCGTCATCGCCCGCGAGATCTGCCTGTCCGAAAGTCTCAACATTCCCGTGCACATCTGCCACGTCTCCACCTACAGCGGCGTGCAGCTCATCCGCGAGGCCAAGGCGCGCGGCGTGCAGGTGACGGCGGAAACCTGCCCCCATTACTTCACTTTGACCGACGAAGCCATCCAGACGTTCGATACGAACACCAAGGTCAACCCGCCCCTCCGCGAGGAGAAGGATCGCCTTGCGGTTCTCGGGGGGCTCAAGGACGGCACGCTCGACTGCATCGTCACCGACCATGCCCCCCACCACGAGGACGACAAGCGCGTCGAATACAGCCTCGCGGCGTTCGGCATCAGCGGGCTGGAGACGAGCTTTGCGCTCTCCTACACCGTGCTCGTCAAGGGCGGCGTGCTCACCCTTGCGCAACTCGCCGAGCGGATGAGCGCCCGCCCTGCCGCCATCCTCGGGCTGGAGGGGGGCAAGATCGAGGTCGGCGCACCCGCCGATCTCACCGTGGCCGACCTCGGCCGCAAGTGGACGGTCGACCCCGCGGAGTTCGTCTCCAAGGGCAAGAACACCCCGTTCGCGGGCAGGGAGGTCTGCGGAAAAATCAAATACACCGTCGTAGACGGGGAAATAAAATATGCGGAGGAAGCAAAATGATCGTAGACGAACTCATCGATAAGATCATCGAAAAACAAAATCCCACCTGTGTCGGGCTGGACACCGCCCCGGGCTACCTGCCCGAAAACATCGTGGCAGGGCTCACCGCTTCGAGAAGTACGGTGAACGCGGTGTTCAACTTCAACAAGATCATCATCGACGCCGTTGCGGACATCGTTCCCGCCGTAAAGGTGCAGATGGCCTACTGCGAGTCGCTCGGGCTGCTGGGAGTCACCAACTATTATGCGACCTGCCATTACGCGAGGGAGAAGGGGCTCATCGTCATCACCGACGCCAAGCGCAACGACATCGGCTCCACCGCGTTGCAGTACGCCGACGCCTATTTGCGGAACGACGGGGAATTTAGAACCGACTTTCTCACCGTCAACGGCTATTTGGGCACCGACGGCATCGAGCCCTTCGTGGATGCGTGCGTCCAGAACGACCGCGGCATCTTCGTCCTCGTCAAGACGAGCAACCCGTCCTCGGGCGAGCTGCAAAACTTAAAGCTCGCTGACGGCCGCACCGTGTACGAGTGCATGGGCGACATGGTAGCGGCATGGGGCGGCAACACCTTCGGCAGATACGGCTACACCCGCGTGGGCGCCGTCGTGGGCGCCACCTATCCCGAGGAAGCGCGGCGCTTGCGCGAACGTCTGCCGCGCACCTTCTTCCTCGTGCCGGGCTACGGCGCACAGGGCGGCAACGCCGAAATGCTGAAAAATTGCTTCGCCGAGGGGGGCATGGGCGCCATCGTGAACAACTCCCGCGGCATCCTCTGCGCCTACAAACAGCGGGGCGGCGACATCGCGGAGGCGGCGCGTGCGGCCGCGCTCGAGATGCGGGAAGACCTCCGCTCCGTCTTGGGGGAAATATGCGTGAAGTGATCGCAACGGTGCTCGAAAACGAGCGCGTCGCCGAGGACACCTATTCCCTTACCTTCGCCTGCGGGGGGGAGATCGCCATCCGCGCGGGGCAGTTTTGCATGATCGGCGTGCACGGCTACCCCCTGCGCCGTCCCATTGCCGTCTGCAAGGCGGAAGGGGAGCGCGTCACCGTCTGCTACCGTCTCAAGGGCGCGGGCACCCGCACGCTCGCAACGACCTACGAAATCGGCGAAACGCTGTCGGTTTTGCTCCCCCTCG
>CANRFD010000089.1 GCA_947629845.1 uncultured Clostridia bacterium | reverse complement strand
GATCATCGGCGAGGGGTGGGAGGACGCTTCCAACAAAATTGCATACAGCACGCGCAAAAAATATTTGCAGGGCTACGAGCTGGACAGCGTGATGAATTATCCGCTGAAAAACGCCATCATCCAATTTACGATGTCGGGCAACACCGCGATGCTGCGCGAGACGATCGCCATGCTGATCGACCACTATCCCAAGGCGTCGCTGGATTGCTTGATGAATATTCTCGGGACGCACGACACGCCGCGCATTCTCACCGTGCTTGCGGGAAAACACTGCGAGACGAAGGACGAGATGGCGGTGACGAAATTGAGCGGCGAGGAACGCGCGCTGGCAAAGCGCAAACTGAAGTTCGCCGCCACGCTGCAATTTACGCTGCCCGGTGTTCCGTGCATCTACTACGGCGATGAGATCGGAATGGAGGGATTTCAGGATCCGTTCTGCCGCGGCTGCTACGACTGGAAACATCCCGACGAGGAGCTGCGCGCGTACTACGAAAAACTTGCTTCGATCCGCACGCAGAAATTCGCCGAGATCTTCCGCGACGGCGACTACCGCGAAGTTTTTGCCGACAGCGGCTGCATCGTGTTCGAACGGCGCAAGGCGGACAAGGCGGTGTATGTGTACGCCAACAATTCCGCGCAGGAATACGCCGTGCGCGCGCAGGGCAAATATTGCGAACAACTTACGGGCGAAGTGATAGAGGACGGGCTGGTGATCCCCAAGTTTTCCTGCGGGATCTTGGCAAAAGTCCAATAGTATGTGTGACATAATACTAAAATTAAACGATCATACGGAAAAAACGACCGTGTGATTTTTTTTGCGGGAAAACCATATAAAAAAAGCGTGCGGACGGGCGGACGCAGGCGCAGAGACGATAAAAATAAATTGTTCGTGCGAAAAAGCGCGTAAGAAAACGCAAAAAATGCGGTGCGGCGTGCGCACAATAAAATTTTTCGCGCGGCAAAAAAATGCGCCATAATACCGTACGACAAATTTTAATGGATTTGGCGGAATGGTCATATTTTATTATAATATGTTATAAGAAAAAACCCTTTTTTGGGCTTAACTCTTCGTAAAATTAGTCTTTTGCGAATAGTTATGGATATCGAGGCGGCGGTTTTTACCTCTGCCCCATGGGGCTTCCGCCGCGGAAAATTCCCGATTATGGCGTAAAATCTTCTCCCCTAACTCTTCGTAAAATTGACATCTGCCGCCCTATGTGCTATAATGACGGCGATGAAAAACAATCCGAACTACTATCAGGAACGCAATTTGAGAAATCTCGACCGCATCGACGCGCTGCTCGAGGAGCTCCCCTATTTCTGCGAGGATTTTTTGCGCGGCGTTGAGACGCGGACGAGCACGCTCACCCGCCTCAACTATGTGTACGATCTGCGCATTTTTTTCGACTTCCTCGCCAAGCGGAAATTCCGCGGCAAGGCGGTGCGCGATCTGACGCTCGAGGACATCGAACAGGTGACGGATACCGACATCGAGATCTTCCTCTCCTATCTCTCCAACTATCGCTACGGCGACAAGCGGCTCTCGTGTGACGAGCGTGCCAAGGCGCGCAAGCTCTCGACGATCCGCTCGATGTTCAAATACTTCTTCAACAAGGGACTCATCGATGTGAACAACGCGAGCAAGGTGTCTACGCCCAAGCTGCACGAGAAAGAGATCATCCGCCTCGAGGGCGACGAGGTCTCCTCCCTCCTCGACACCGCGGAGTACGGCAGCGGGCTCTCCAACCACGCCATCGGCTACCACGATAAGACCAAGGTACGCGATACCGCCATCCTTACCCTCTTCCTCGGCACGGGCATCCGTATTTCCGAGCTTGTCGGGCTCAACGACGAGAGCATCGACTTTTCCACCAATTCCTTTGTGGTGACGCGCAAGGGCGGCAATCAGGCCATTCTGTACTTTTCCGAAGAGGTCGGCGACGCGCTCGCGGCGTACATCGCGCAGAAGGAGGACGACCCCAAAGTTCCCGCCGACGAACACGCCCTCTTCCTCTCCATGCAGTACAGGCGGATCACCGTGCGTGCCGTGGAAAATTTGGTGAAGAAGTACGCGCGCATCGTCTCCCCTCTCAAAAAGATCACGCCGCACAAGCTGCGCTCCACCTACGGCACCTCCCTTTACCGTGAAACGGGCGATATCTACATCGTCGCCGACGTGTTGGGGCACAAGGACGTAAATACGACGCGGAAGCACTATGCCGCCATCACCGAGGACAAGCGCAAGGCGGTCGCGGGGAAGGTGAAACTGCACAAGCCGGGAGACGACGAATGAGCGACGCTGAGATCGTCTACATCATCCAGCCCGTGTTCGGGGCGGAGAGCAGGGAGTTGCATGAAGAGGCGGTCGCACTCATCGAGAGCGCGGGCGCGCAGTACGCGGGGACGATCTACCAGAATATCCGCGAGATCAACCCCGCGACTTACATCGGCGAAGGGAAACTCGAAGAGCTAAAGGAGCGGCTCGAGGGCTTGGACGTCACCGTCCTCTTCAACGGCGAGCTCTCCCCTTCCCAGACGCTGAATATCTCCAAGGCGTTGGGCGATAAGAAGGTCATCGACCGCACGACGCTCATTCTCGACATCTTTGCCCTGCGGGCGCAGAGCAGCGAGGGAAAGATACAGGTCGAGCTCGCCCAGCTCAAATACATTTACCCGCGGCTGCGCGGCAAGGGCGAGGCGCTCTCCCGCCTCGGGGGCGGCATCGGCACGCGCGGCCCCGGCGAGAGCAAGTTGGAGACGGACAGGCGGCACATCCGCGCCCGCATCCATTCGCTCGAGGAAAAACTTGCCGAGACGGAGAAGCGGCGCGCGTTGCAGGCACAGCGCAGAAAAAAGGACAAGGTGCGCACGATCGCGCTCGTCGGATACACGAATACGGGGAAATCTACGCTTTTGAACGCCGTGACGGGCGCGGACGTCTTGACCAAGGACGCGCTGTTTGCGACGCTCGACCCTACGGCGCGGGCGTTTTTCATCGAGGACGTCCCCTTTCTCATGGTGGACACCGTGGGATTTCTGCGGGAACTCCCCCACAGCCTGATCGAGGCGTTCAAGTCTACGCTGGAAAGCGCGCTCAACTGCGACCTCGCGCTCATCGTCTGCGACGCCGCGGGCGACTTCGACATGCAGCTGAAAACCACCCTCGATACCCTGAACGGGCTGGGATTTTCCGCGCCACACCTTGTTGTGCTGAACAAGTGCGATCTGGCGCCGTCCGCCTACCTGCCGCACGACGCGGTGCGCATTTCGGCAAAGACGGGCGCGGGGCTCGGGGAGCTGAAGCGGCGCATCTTCGAGGCGCTGCGGGAGGACTTCGTGGAGGCGGAGCTGTTCGTCCCCTATGCGCGCATGGCGGCGTACGGCGCGCTTCGTCCCCTCCTCTCCGAACGCGGCGTGGAGTACGCGGACGACGGGGCGCGCGTTTCGGCCGTCATTCCCGCCGAGCATGCGGCGAAGTTCCGCGAATTTATGAAATGAGCGCTACCGCACGGCAGCGCCCTTTTTTATTCGTGATAGTCCTTGGGGTCGGTGATGACCTTGTCGATCTTGATGGTGGCAAAGTCCTTGATGTCGAGACACTTGCCGCAGTTATCGCAAATTTTATTGGGGTCGAGGTCGCACACCTCGCATTCGAGGCAGCCGTCGCACTCCTTCTCGTCGTCGAGAACGCACATTTTGACTTCCATACCTATATTATAACGCGCGCGGTGTGAAATTACAAGGAATGAGAAAAAAAATTTTTTGAAAAAAGTTGGAACAAATGTTTGCTATTTGCGGGCAGGTGTGCTATAATGTTCGCAGAGGTGAAATATGCTCAACAAAAATAAGCTATTGAACGTGCTCGACTATATCAACCGTTACACCGAGGACAACGGCTTTCCCCCCACCGTGCGAGACATCGGACGCGATCTCGGGATCAAGTCTACGGCGACGGTCTACGACTATATCAACCGCCTGAAGGACATGGGAATGCTGGAGAAGGCGGAGAACAAAAAGCGCGCGGTGGCCGTAAAGAGCGGCGGGAACATCTTCCGCGCTCCCCTGCTCGGCACCGTGAATGCAGGCCAGCCCATTCTCGCCGTGGAGGACAACGAGGGATATTTCCCCCTTCCCACCGCGGAATTTCACGGGACTGACCTGTTTTTGCTGCGCGTACACGGCGAAAGTATGATCGAGGCCGGCATCTACGACGGCGATAAGATCGTTGTGCGGCGGCAGGAGACGGCGGAGAACGGCGATATCGTCGTTGCCATGTTCGACGAGGGTTTTGGCGCGGGGGCGACGGTGAAGCGGTTTTTCAAGCGGGACGGGAAGATCATCCTGCACCCCGAAAATGCTACGATGGAGGACATTGTTCCCGAGGATCCCGCCGGGGTCTCCATTCTCGGGAAGGTGATCGGGCTGTTGAGAAGCATGTAGCTTGAGTTTTCTCCGCGCGCCGCTTGCGCGGCTTGGTCGAAATGACGGGAATGGCCGTGTGCGAGGCTTGGTCGATCAGAATGACGGGGGTGGCCGTGTGCGCAGCGGGCGATGACACCCCTTTTGCCCCCTGTGGGGGCACTTTCCCCACGAGGGGACAGCAAGGGGACGGACGGACTTCGTTGTTCGGGATTTTTCGCTACGCCCTTCGCCCACTTGGAAGTGGCGAAGGGCTCCGCGTCAGAATGACGCGGAGGACGGGCGGGAATATAATAGGGACATGTTTCGACACGCCCGCCGAAAAGGGCATCGGCGGGCGGCTCAACATGACGTAATTTTATGGCTCAATCCCCATCACCGCCTACGGCGGAGCTTCAGCACAAGGCACGCCTGCGGCGCCCCAGAAGGAGGAAGCAAGGGAGAGAGCGGGCGATGACACCCCTTTTGCCCCCTGTGGGGGCACTGTCAGAATGATGCGGAGGACGGGCGGGAATACAATAAGGACATGTTTCAACACGCCCGCCGATGCCCTTTTCGGCGGGCGGCTCAACATGACGTAATTTTATGGCTCAATCCCCATCACCGCCTACGGCGGAGCTTCCCCTTTGAAAAAGGGGAAGCCTTACGGGGCGCGGGTACTTCAGCACAAGGCACGCCTGCGGCGCCCCAGACGGGGGAAGCAAGGGACAGAAGCCCCACCCCCCTAATTACGGCGGCAGGTACCGCCGTAATCCCGTCGGCGAGGCCATGCCTCCTGTCGTGGCACGCTCACAGCCCACAGGGCTGTTGAGCATGGTGCGCCGCTCCACCCCTCCCGAGGAGGGGGCATGAGACGAGGTGGGAATGGATTTGGGAAGATCTTCTCCGTTCCTGCGGAACGTCGAGATGAGGACACTGCGCATGCGCGGGGTACTCGGCTCCACATTTGGGGGGAAAAAAAGACGGATATAAAGTAAAAAACGCGGTCCCCCGCG
>CANRFD010000088.1 GCA_947629845.1 uncultured Clostridia bacterium | reverse complement strand
GCTTCCCCCTTTTGGGGGAAGTACCCGCGCAGCGGGGGATAGGGGTTCTCGTGCCCCAACCCCTTCAGCCACTTCGTGCCTATCTCCCCCGCGCACCGCTCTTGCCGCCCCCCTCGGGAGACCGCATTTCTCTTGCCCCCTCCTCGGGAGGGGGGTAGGGGGGTGGGGCACGACATATAATCACGTCATCCTACCCCGCGCGCCCTTATCTACCGTCCCGCCATACAATCACGTCATGTTGAGCCGCCCGCCGACGCCCTTTTCGGCGGGCGTGTCGAAACATGTCCTTATTATAATGCGATCATCCCTCGGCTACGCTACTTCGTTGCTACGCTCCTCGTGCCGCCCCTTTCGGCGAACGTAATCGAAACATGACCTTATTCATGCCATGTCCCTATCCCCGCCCGCTAATTCTCATTCCCAACCAAATCGTCGACCGTCACGTCAAAAAACCGCGCCAAAGCGATAAGCTGCGCAATTGACGGCTCGCTGTACCCCGTCTCCCAATGCGATATGGTCTTAAGAGAAATATTAAAAACTTTCGCAAGCTCCGCCTGCCCGATCCCCCGCGCGACACGCAGGTCTTTGAGATTTTTCGGAAATCCCATCCCCGATATTTTTTCCATACAAGAAAAAATTATCAAAAGTTGAGAATTTTACTTGACTTTCTCAATTTATGAGAATATAATTGAAATCAATCTTACTTTGGAGGTAGTTTTATGATTCACAACTTTGTCGACTCGGAAAAAGAGCTCATCCTAAAGCGGCTCGCGAAACGGCGCAACATCTACACGATCATCTTTGTCGTATGTCTTGTAGCCGGCGGCTTGTGCGGAATGATCCCCGCGATCGGGTGGTACATTTCCGTAGCAATGCTCGTTGTCTGGGGGATCTTCGCAGGCTTCGGCATGCTCTGCATCAATTATTATCGCTATGAAAAGAGCGGCGGAACAAAGCAGGGCGGCGGTCTGTGGTGGTTCCTCTTGTTCCTCTTCGGAATGTTCGTGATCCCCGCTCTCACCGTTTTCATTTGCAACAGGATCCGTCCGCTCGTAGAGCTCGTATTGGGGGTGAAATTGCAATGACGGAATACCGCACGGAACGGGTCGCGCCTGAGCAGGAGAGCTATGTCACGGAACTTCTCTCCACTTTTGGGTGGGTTCTCGTCGACTCCCGTGAGATCTACAACGAGAGCACGGAAATCGTTGGCGTGGATACCACGGTCTACGGCGACGGGTTTATCGGAGGCTTTATGAAGGGTTGGACGGGAAAAGACGGTTCGGTCAACGTCCGCACGCGTACAAATGTGACAAATTATGTGACGCTGAAATTCGGGCGCGACACTGCAATGCCCAATTATACCAAATTGAAAGCCTTGAATGATGAATTTGAAAGCAAGATGGGATATCCGGAGCCCAAAAAGCCCGTGCCGATCACTGTGATCGGTGCGATCGCGGTCTTGGTTATTTTGATTTCGATCGTCATGGCGATAATAAACGGTACAGGCGCGGAACTTTGGGAAATCCTCGTATGCGTCCTCGTCCCCTGCCTCTTCGTCCCGCTCATTGCCGTCTTATGGGTACGATACAAAAAGAAGATACGCCTCTTTGACGCCACCGTCTATCGGTTGCGCGAGATCATCGATGAAGCCCAAGCGCTCCTTTGAAGAAAAGGCGCACCGCGACAAAAGTTGCGGTGCGCCGTATTTTTATGGAATGATCACCGCTTTGCGGCCTGTTCGTACATCCTCTTCATCGCGAGCGCGTCGTCCGCCTGCGTGCCGTCCGACTCCGAAACGACATACGGTTCCAGTTTCAGCTCGTGCAGCACCTCCGCCAGCGGCTCGAACTCGGGGCCGTAGGCGGTATCCTCGAACGTCAGGTGTTTCAGTTCCCCCTTGGGGCCGTACATGATCTTGGAGAAGTGCACGTGGAAGTGCTTCATGCGCTCATAGCCGAGGCGGCCGATCATGTATTCCAGCCGCTCGCGATAGTCGGCGGCGGTGCGGAGGCTCCCTTGCTCGCGTGCGTTCACATGGCCGAAGTCCACGCACGGCGTAAACACGGGGTCGATCTCGCAGAACTGCGTGATCTCCTCCACCGTGCCGATCTGCGCCGTCTTGCCCATCGTCTCGGGACAGAACATCAACCCCTGCAGTCCATTGAGATAGATGTAGTCCCGCAAAACTTTCAGGCGGTCGCACGTCCTCTCCACGGCGACGGAACGCGCGTCCTTGCCCTGCGCCGCGGGGTGAAACACCAGCCGCCTCCCCCCCATCAGCACGAGCATCTTCGCGCTGTCGAGAACGTACCCGTACGACTTCGCCGCCATCTCGCCGTCGGGATTGGCGAAGTTGATAAAGTAGGGCGCATGGACGGAGATTTCCACCCCCGTCTCTTCAAAAGCGGCGCGGATGGAGCGCGCTTTGCCCTCCGTCATGTGCACGCCGCGGCCGAAGGGATACTCGAAGCAATCGAGCCCCATGTGGCGGACGAACGCCGCTTCCTCCTCGGTATGTTCGTGCCCCTCGGCAAAAAACCGTTCGCAGTTGCCGCTCGGTCCGAATTTGATCATCTTTTGTTCTCCCTTAACCGTTGGATATCCGCCTCCAGCTGCCCTTTCAGCGCCTCGGCGGAGGAAAATTTCTCTATCCCGCGGAAGAACTCCGTGGGGTAAACGCACACCGTTCGGCCGTACAGATCGCCCGAAAACCCGTCCAAATACGCCTCGATCTTGCGCTCCGCCACGCCGAACGTCGGCCGCGCGCCGAAGTTGACGATGCAGGGGAAGTCCCCCCGCGGGGTCGCGCACATCCCCCCGTAAACGCCGTCGGGCGGCAGCAGTTTTTGGGGAGACGGGGTCAAATTCAGCGTGGGGAACCCGTAGGTGCGCCCCACCTGTCTGCCGTGCTCCACAATGCCGCGGACAAAGTACGCGCCTCCGTAAATGTCCTGCCCCGGCGGGCACAGGCAGGCGTTCAGCCGCGTTAGGTCGCCCGCCTTGAGATAATTTTTGCAGGCGGTCGCCGAATATTTTCGCGCCCTCCCGCAGTTTTCGTCGAAATATTTCAGCGTCTTTTGCACGAAAACCGGCCGATCCGCGCAGCGTTTCAGCAGTTTGGGCGTCCCGAGGGCGTCCTTCCCGAAGCGGAAATCCTCGCCGCAGAACACGGCCTGCACGTTGAGCAGCGAAAAGATCTCGTCCGCGAACGCCTCCGCCGGCAACCCGCGCACCTCGCCGCCCAAATCGATCTCGCACAGCACGGAAACGCCCGCCCGCGCAAAGATCTCCCGCCGTTCCTCGCGGGTGAAGAGCGTCCGCCCCTTCCCGCCGTACATCGTCGTTGCGGCAACGGGCAGCCCCGTCTTTTTCGCCTCTTCGAGGAGCAGCCTGTGCCCGAGGTGCAGCCCGTCGAAGCCGCCCAAAACGAGGGCGCACGGCGTCTCCGATCTCTCTCCGAACGCCACCGTCAGCATAGCTTTTTCTCCGTTTTCAGCGTACCGTCCGCCGCGCGGACAAGCCCGTAAAACGCCCCGTCAAAGTAAAATTTATACAGCCCGTCCGCAAGTTCCGTCGCGATCTTCTGCCCCTGAACAAGCCGCCTGTCGTCGCTCTCAAATATGGGAAACGGCAAAACGCTGTCGGTTTTGATGAGAAATTCCCCGCAATTTTCGGGCGTGAGCACATCGGGAGAGACCGCCGTCTCCTCGGCGAAGAGCCCGCTCGCCGTGCGCCGCAGCGCCGTGCAGTAGCCAAGCGTCCCCAGCCGCTCCGCGAGGTCGCGGGCGAGCGCGCGGATGTACGTCCCCGCCCCGCAGGTCACGCGGAAGGCAAATTCGTCAACGCCCGTCTGCTCTAAAAGCTCGAACGCCTCCACCGTCACGCGTTTTGCGGAAAGTTCTGCCGCCTCCCCCCTGCGGGCGAGAACATAGCTGCGCTGCCCGTTCACGCTCTTTGCGCTGAATGCGGGCGGGATCTGGTCGAACGTCCCCGTCAGATCCGGCAGCGTTTTGCGGATTTCGCCCTCGGAGGGCACGCCGCCGCCCACGGTCAATGCGCCCTCGGGGTCGAGGGTATCCGTCGTCGCGCCGAAGCGGAACCGCGCAACGTACGTCTTTTTTTTGGTGAGAAAATAATCAAAGAGGCGGGTCGCATTCCCCACCCCGATGGGCAAAACGCCCGTAGCGAAGGGGTCGAGCGTGCCGAAATGCCCGCACGCGCACCCCGTCAGATGTTTTACGAAGTTCACGGCCTGCGCCGACGACTTGCCGCACGGCTTGTCGATGTTGAGAACCCCCGTCATACGCTCCGCCATACGCCCGTCATACGCCCCCCGAGTGCTGCCAGACGGCATAGCGCAGCTTGTCGCAGACCTCCTCGTAGTCGCCGAAGAGCATGCAGCCCGAGGCGAGCACATGCCCCCCGCCACCGAAGCTCTTGGCGATGTCGCTCACGTTCACCTTCCCGCGGGAGCGGAAGGAGACCTTGAACTTCCCGGGCTGAACTTCGAGCATGCACACGCTCACTTCGATGCCGTCGATGGTGAGCCCGAAGTCGACGAACCCCTCGGTGACATAGCTCATGAGCCCGTAGCGGTCGAGCATCTTCTGCGTCACGAGGGCGATGACGAGCGTATCGTCGAGGAGAAAGCGGAGATGGGACATGACCTCGGCGTACAGAAGCGCGCGCGCCTTGGGCTGGCGGCAGCACGTCTCGTAGTAGGTCGTATTCACGTCTGCGCCGCCGTCCGCAGCTTCCGCCGCAGCGCGCAGGGTCTCCCCCGCCACGCCCGCATGGGTGAAGCCGCCCGAGTCCGTCACCATGCCGAGGAGCAAAAACCGCGCAACGTCCCCCTCGATGGGAACGCCCATGGCACGGATGACCTTCAGCATGTTCTCACAATTGCTCGGCGTCTCGACGACATAGTTGTATTTTGCGTACATGGGGTTGGAAATATGGTGGTCGATGTTGACCGTCGTCCGCCTTACCGCCCCCTTTAAGAACGCGTCGGTGAGCTGGCCGAAGCGTGCGGTGTCGCTCGAATCGACGGAGACGTATGTATCCGCCCGCAGCGAGGGCGCGCGCTTGATCTCCTTCACTCCCTCGAGGAAGAGGAACTTCCCGGGGATCGCGCTGTCGTTTACCACTTCGCTCTTCTTTCCGAGGAAGGCGAACGCGCGGTGAAGCGCCATGCCGCTCCCGATGGTGTCCCCGTCGGGCCGCGTATGGGTAAAGATCACCGCGCTCTCCGATTTTTTCAATACGGCTGCGATCTCTTCTATCGTATTCATCTCTCTTCTCTGTGCAGGCTTGCGAGCAGTTCGTCCATCTTGGAGCCGTACTCCATGCTCTCGTCCGCGAGGATGGTGAGCTGGGGCACGGTGCGCATGCGCATCACCCCCGCGAGTTCGTGGCGGATGAACCCCGCGTTCTCGCGGATGGCGGCGACCGTCTCCTCCTTTTCTTCGGGGGAAGCGGCGTACACGCTGACGTACACCTTCGCCGTTTTCAGGTCGGGGGCGACGTGCACCTCCGTCACGCTGACGAGCCCCTTCATCCCCGGTACGCGGTTTTTGAGCGGGCCCGCCACGATGGCGGCGATC
>CANRFD010000087.1 GCA_947629845.1 uncultured Clostridia bacterium | reverse complement strand
CGTCGGCCGAAAACACGTCGTTGACGAGCCCTTCGTCCTTATAGGAAGTGAACACGCCGTCGCGGTTGACGACGATGCCCGCGGACTCCTGCCCGCGGTGCTGAAGCGCAAAGAGCGCATAGTAGCAAGTGCTCGCGACGTTTTGCACATCGGGAGCGAAAATTCCGAACACACCGCATTCTTCATGAATTTGAGACATATTTTCTTCGTTGTCCTTATCTTATCTTGCCCCTCTCGGGAGGGGTGGAGCGGCGCACCATGCTCAACAGCCCTGTGGGCTGTGCCCCGCGCGCACAAATTGTCATCCCGAGCGTAGTCGAGGGATCTCTACCTTATTTTGAGATTTCTCCACGCGCCGCTTATGCGGCTTGGTCGAAATGACAAAACTCCGTTTCGTGTTGCTATTTCATGCGCCGTTTTGCGTCTCGCCCAAACCACTTCAGTCACTGCGTGACAGCTCCCCCAAACAGGGGAGCCAAGGCCTCCCCTTACTTTCCTTCCGTGACCCGTTTGAAGATCTCCCTGTACGCGTCCTCCACGCCGCCGAGGTCGCGACGGAAGCGGTCTTTATCGAGCTTTTCGTTGGTCTTGGCGTCCCAGAAGCGGCAGGTGTCGGGGGAAATTTCATCCGCAAGCACGATCTTCCCGTCCGCCGTCTTGCCGAATTCGAGCTTGAAGTCGATGAGCTTGACGCCGAGCGTCAAAAAGTACGCCTTCAGCACCTCGTTCACCTTGAACGCATACTTCTTGATGGTCTCGATCTCCTCCTTGGTCGCAAGTTTCAACGCCAGCGCATGGTAGGAATTGATGAGCGGGTCGTGCAGATCGTCGTTCTTGTAGGAAAATTCGATGGTGGGCTCGTCGAAGGGGATGCCCTCCTCCACGCCGTAGCGTTTTGCAAAGGAGCCGGCGGAAACGTTGCGTATAATGACCTCGAGGGGCACGATCCTGACGCGTTTTACAACGGTGTCGCGGTCAGAGAGCTCCTTCACGAAATGCGTGGGAACGCCCTCTCTTTCGAGGAGCTGCATCATCATGTTGGACATGCGGTTGTTTACGACGCCCTTGCCGGCGATAGTGCCCTTTTTGAGCCCGTCGAACGCCGTCGCGTCGTCCTTATAGGAGACGATGACAAGCGCGGGATCGTCGGTCGCAAACACTTTTTTTGCCTTTCCTTCGTAAAGCTGTTCTCTTTTTTCCATTGTGATATCTCCTTTCAGATTTTTTCCGATTTTTTGATATTCTTGCCCCCTCCTCGGGAGGGGGTGTCCCGTAGGGACGGGGGTGGGGTCATGCTAATTTTGTCATGTCGCCCCGCGCGCACAAATTGTCATCCCGAGCGTAGTCGAGGGATCTCTACCTTACTTTGAGATTTCTCCACGCGCCGCTTACGCGGCTTGGTCGAAATGACAGCCCAACCGAATCCTTGCTTCCCCCTTTTGGGGGAAGCGTCCCGTAGGGACGGGGGTGGGGTCATGCTAATTTTGTCATGTCGCCCCGCGCGCACAAATTGTCATCCCGAGCGTAGTCGAGGGATCTCTACCTTATTTTGAGATTTCTCCACGCGCCGCTTACGCGGCTTGGTCGAAATGACACACTCCCAAGGCACGCCCGTTCTCCTCATTCCGAGGGCGCAGCCCGAGTGAATCTTCCCCCGTCAATCGAATTGCCTCTCCCCTTCAAGTGAAAAGCGCCCCCATGGGGGCAAAAGGGGCGGCCTACCCCCTATACTTCGCGCCGATCTTCCTGTCCTTTTCCAGCACGCCCTGCGCCGCCTTTTCGCGCACCGCAAGCAGCCTTTCGTACAGGGCCTCGTCGCCCACGGCAACGATCTCCGCCGCCAAATAGGCCGCGTTCTTCGCCCCGTCTACGGCGACGGTCGCCACGGGAATGCCCGACGGCATCTGCACGGTGGAGAGCAGCGCGTCCAGCCCGCCCAGCCCCCCGCTCGCCACGGGAATGCCGATCACGGGCAGCGCGGTGTTTGCGGCGATCGCCCCCGCAAGATGCGCCGCCATGCCCGCCGCGGCGATGATCGCGCCGAACCCGTTCTTCCTCGCATTCAGCGTGAAATCCCGCACTTCCACAGGGGTGCGGTGGGCGGAAAAGACATGCGCCTCGTAGGGAATTTCCAGCTCTTCGAGCACGGAAAACGCCTTTTCGACGACGGGCAGATCGGAATCCGAACCCATGATGACGGCCACCTTTTTCATGACATAACCTCCTGAAAAATAAAAGGAGGCGGTTTTTTCTGCGCCGAAAAAACTGCCTTTATAGCGAATGAACGATTGAGATTTTGTCCCGCGCATCGCGGGAAAAACCGCTTGCCCTTTTCATGACAATATTATAACAAAAAGCCCCCATATTCGTCAAGCGAATGGAGGGGGAAATGTTTTTTCGTTTTTTGTGCGGGAAAGACACACCATTCCCCATTTTATCACGGAAATGATAAAATTTATCCTCCCCATCCTCCCCTTGGCTCCCCCTTCGAGGGGGAGCTGTCACGCAGTGACTGAAGGGGTGTCACTCGTCATGGAAAGGCTCCTACTTGCCCCCCTCCTCGGGAGGGTGTGTCCCGTAGGGACGGAGATGGGGCTACATAATCACGTCATGTTGAGCGGAGCGCAGCGCAGTCGAAACATGTCCTTATTATACTGCGGCAACATAATCATACTGCGCACCCAAATGCCACCCGATTCCCCCATACAACACACAAAAGGAACGTCCTGCGCCTTGCCGATTTCCCAATAATATAGGCGCGAAAAACGCCCCCATCTCCCCATTTTACTTCTTTACGGGCGGGTAACAGCAGGAAATGCGGCGGTAGGTTTTGACCCATGCGGTTTCGCCTTTCCGCGTTATTTTGGGAGCCTCGGCGTCGGGCTTATAGATACCGAGAAAATAGTAACCCGCCATATATTCGATGCCCGTCGCATAGTCCTGACCCGCCAACCGTCTTGCAAAAACAACGCGTATCGCATTGTCCGATCCGCGGAGGGAAAGATGATCTTTCCAATATTCCCTGATCACTTCTTCGTCGTCGGAGATCTCGTTCTCCCACATCTCTACTCTGTCACCCACAAAATTGCTGCGCGCAACGAACCAAACGCTGTATCTTTCGGGGGTGGCGCGCGGCGCATAGAGGGATCCTCCCCATTCGAATTGACCCGCATGCGATTGATTCCACCCGAATATTTCAGCCCATGTCTCATACGCCCTCCTCGATTTCGTGCCGCAATATCTTCCCCACACAAGATCGGGCTTACCGTTGTTTTCCACCGTTTTTCTCCTTTTGTAGATATTTCATTGTTATATTCGTTGAAAATTGCCGCTTCCCCTCCAAAATCCGCAAAAATTTTTTGCGTTCGAACATGAAAAATGCTCCCCTTTCCAAGAGGAGCGAATTGCGGGAAGGCGCTATGCGCCGCAGAGCTACCGCACTGCGGCGCTTCGCGCTTACTGTTGAGATAAGCGTAAATTGAGATAGGGTTGATATCCCAAACGCGTTACATTCCTCGCAAAAAATATTTTTCACACGCGCCGCCGCCCCAAGGCGACAGGCGCACGGGAAAAAGATTTTTCGTGAACTTTATCTCTGGTTAAACTTCCTTCTCACGGCCCAATCGGTCACGCGTTCGGGCAGCATTTTGTACAAAAATCGCAAAACGCTGTTCATTCCGCCCGCTGTGGCGACGGTCGGCGGGTTGCGTTTTTCGGCAAGTTTCAGAATGGCGTCGGCGACGAGCGACGGGTTCATGCCCCCCTGTTCCATATTTGCAAGGGCGGCGCTCGCCTTCTTCACCGAGGCGGAATACCCCTTGCTCTCGTCCTCGCCGTACACCCTTCTGCTGTAGGTGAAATCGGTCGCCGTGCCGCCGGGGAGCAACGCGCTCACCCGCACCCCGTGCGAACGCAGCTCCAAATCGGTCTCCCGCGCGAGCATTGCAAGCGCCGCCTTGGAGGAGGAATAAAACCCGTCGTACGGAATGGGCAGATCGCCCCCCAAAGAGCCGATAAGCACTGCCCTTCCCCCTCTTTTTTTGAGATAGGGCGCACATGCCCGCAGCGCCTCGATGGCGCCGAAGTAGTTCACCTCGAACAGATACCGGTAGTCCCCGCTCTTGGCGTGTTCCAGCGGCGCGGCCATGGAGAACCCCGCGGAGTACACCAAGAGGTCGATGCTTTCACACTCCTCGCCGATGGTCTCGATGGCCTTCTTCAGTTCGCCCTCCTGCGCGGCGTCGGCGGTCACGGTGCGTACCCGTTCCCCCTTGAAGGGCGTCCGCGAGATGTTGAATACCCTGTATCCGCGCCCCACAAGTTTCAGTGCGGTCTCCCTGCCGATGCCCGAAGAGCCCCCCACCACGATCGCCGTCTTTCTCACCGGCGCGGGGCGTTCCGTCCTTTTTTCTTCTTCCATATCCCAAATTATGGTCGTTTTTGGGGAAATTATACCCTACCCGAGCGCAACGTCGAGCAGCATCATAAAGCAGAACCCCGCCACGATGCCGAGGGAGGCGAGCGTCTTGTTGCCCGCAAAGCACTCCGGCACCAATTCGGAGCAGACGACGGCGATCATCGCGCCCGCGGAAAAGGCGAGCGCCCACGGCAGGAGCCCCGCGATAAAGCTCGCGGCGACGGCCCCCAACACGCAGGCGGGGATCTCCACCGCGCCCGACCCCTGCGAAAACGCAAAACTTTTCAGGCGGGAGAGCCCCTCTTTGCGGAGCGGGAAGGCCACGCACATGCCCTCGGGGAAGTTCTGCACGGCGATGCCCACCGCCAAAAGCAGCGCGGAAAGCGCCGCCCCCTCCCCGACGGACGACACGGCGAACGCCACCCCCACCGCCATGCCTTCGGGAATATTGTGCAACGTCACGGCGAGAAAGAGCAGCGCGTTCCTGCCCCCGCCGAGGCTCTCGAAGCGCGCTTTTTTCCGCGTAAAAACAAAATCGGAGACGATGATAAACGCCCCGCCGAGCAAAAATCCGCACGTCACGGTGACGAAATTCGGCAAAACGCTGTCGTATTCGAGGGCGGGAAGGAGGAGGGAGAAAAAACTTGCGGCGATCATGATGCCCGCCGCGAGCCCGGCAAGCACCGTCATGACGGCGGGGTTGGGTTTTTTGGAGAAAAACACGCACGCCGCGCCGAGCGCAGTCATTGTGTACATAAACGCGGAAGCGAGCAGCGCCTGTTCGTAGGCGGCAAGAGACGTAAACCACAGCATTTGTAAGACCCCCGTGACCCGCCGCCCCGCCCGCTTTGCCCTCGCCCCTTTTGCGCTCAAGCCGCCCACGCAGCGATTTGCCTTTCGCCGCCACGGGCCTCCCCTCCGGAACTTGCTTTTTGCAATAAGTTGTTCCGATTTGGAGAAAACGGACGATTGCAGCTTTGCCACGGTGTCGGAGAAAACGCATATTGTGCGACCGTTCGACGCGGCACGGCAGAGCGACGCAGTCAATTCATCCTATGCCGTCCCCCCTCCCTCGCGTTCCGCCCCCCGCCGCTTTGTCGAAATCCCCGCGTGCCGCTCCGCTCATCGCTTTGCCCCCCGCATCCCCTTGGCTCCCCCTCGAGGGGGAGCTGTCGAGGCCTTAGCCGAGACTGAAGGGGTGTCACAAAATCACGCCCGCCTTATCCCCCCCCCCCCCCC
>CANRFD010000086.1 GCA_947629845.1 uncultured Clostridia bacterium | reverse complement strand
CCGTCATGGACGGAGAAATTCAGGGCTTCATCATCGACTATCTGAAAAAATCGTGAAAAACATCAAGAAAGATCCCATCATTTTGGGCATAGAGAGCTCATGTGACGAAACGGCGGCGGCGGTCATCCGCGGCCGCGTTTTGCTCTCCGACGAGATCATATCCTCCGCTCCCGTGCAGGCGAAGTACGGCGGCGTGGTGCCCGAGATCGCCTCCCGCGCCCACACCGACGCGGTGGACGAGGTAGTCTTGCGGGCGCTCCGCACCGCGGGGGTGAAAAAGGAGGAGCTCGACGCCGTCGCCGTCACCTATGGCGCGGGGCTTCTCGGCGCGCTGCTCGTCGGGCTCTCGTTCGCCAAGGGCTTCGCGTACGGGCTGGGGATCCCGCTCATCGGCGTCAACCACATCCGCGGCCATCTCGCGGCGGCCTACCTCGAGGACGAGGCGCTCGAGCCGCCCTTCATGACGCTGCTCGCGAGCGGCGGGCACACCGCCATCATCCACACCGAGTCGTACACGGAGTTCGAAGTGCTGGGCGGCACGCTCGACGACGCGGCGGGGGAGGCCTTCGATAAGGTCGCCCGCGTCCTCTCCCTGCCCTATCCCGGCGGGCCGCACGTCGAGGCGCTCGCGAGGGAGGGGAAGGCCGTCGTGCCCATGCCCAAAATGCTGAAGGGCTTGGGCGGCTACGACTTTTCTTACAGCGGGCTCAAGACGCACGTCATCAACTACGTCCACACCAAGGAGCAAAGGCGGGAGGAATGGTCGCGTGCCGACGTTGCCGCCTCCTTCCAGAGCGCGGCGCTCGACATCCTCGTGCAGAAGGTCGTGGAGGGGGCAAAGGAGCGGGGCGTTTCCACCGTGACTGCGGGCGGGGGCGTCGTCGCGAACGGGTACCTCCGCGAGGAGCTGCAGCGCGCGTGCGGGGCGGCGGGGCTGCGCCTCGTTCTGCCCGCGAAAAAACATTGCACGGACAACGCGGCCATGATCGCGGCGGAGGGGCTGATGCAGTACCGCGCCCAAAATTTTGCGCCGCTCACGCTCAACGCCGAGGCGAGCATTCCGCTCCGGTAAATTCCGGGGAACGGGAAGGGCGCCAAGTCGCATACAGATCTTTTACGGGAGAAATTCATGAAAATTTACAACGCATGTATCGTTGCCATGGCGGTCTCGCTCTCCTTGCTCGCCGTGTTTGCGGTGCTCGGCATCGTCGTCCACAGGTGGCGGCTCGGAAAACTCAAGGAGGGCAAGCGCATCTCGCACGCGCTCATCCCGTTCTATCTCATGGTGGGGGGATTTTTCCTCGCCTCCGTCATCGTCTACTATCCGCTGTATTACTACGGGATGCTCGCGGAGCAGAGCGGGTTCGTCCGCTTTCTCAACTCCGCCCTCCTCGCGATCCAGAACGTTTTGCGCCTGTTCACCCTGAACGGCGAGTACGACGGCGTGATGGAGTTCATCGCGGCCAATTTCGCCGAAGCCGAGTCCGCGGGCGTTGCGTACTCCGTCTATCTCTCGGTCATCATGATCGTGGCTCCCGCGCTTACCGCAGGCTTCTTGATCTCCTTCTTCCGCGAACTTTCTTCCCATCTCAAATACCTGTTCTACCCCAACGCCGATCTCTATGTGCTCTCCGAGCTCAACGAAATGTCCATCGCCCTCGCCGAGGACATCGCCACTTCCCGCAAGAAGGGGGAACGCCGCCGTCTCATCGTGTTCACCGACGTCTATCCCCATGAAGAGGAGGAGAGCTACGAGCTCATCTCCCGCGCAAAGGGGATCGGCGCGATCTGCCTGCGCAAGGACATCACCGAGCTGTGGATGAAGCCGCTCCGCGCGGGGATCTACCGCAAATTTTACTTCATCGGCGAGGACTTCGACGAGAACTTGCGGCAGGGGCTCGCCCTGATCCAGCGCTACAAGGGCAGCCGCTACGACAACAACAAGACGGAACTCTACATCTTTTCGGACAATTCGGAGAGCGAATCTCTTCTCAACGCCCCGTTCATGAAGGGGAAAGAGGAGATCGCCTCCATTCAGCCCGCTCCCAAAAAGCGGCGGCATGCCAAGGCGAAGTCTGCGCCCGACGCCTCCGCTCCGCAGAGCGACAGATATACGCTGGCGGAGCTTTTGGAGGTGCCCACAACGGACATGAAGGTGCGCCGCGTCAGCGAAAACCGCAACCTCGTATTGAGCACGCTCAGGGGCACGTGGCTCTTCGACCGTGCGGAAAGGACGGGGAAGCACATCAAGGTCGCCTTGGTCGGCCTCGGCGGCTACGGCACCGAACTTCTGAAGGCACTCTGCTGGTATACGCAGATGCCCGGCTACACCGTCGAGCTCCACGTGTTCGACGTCTCCCCCGAGACGGAGGATCGCGTCCGTGCTCTCGCGCCCGAGCTCGTCTCCCGCATCGGCGTGAAGGAGGAGGGGGAGTGCTTCTACACCATCGAATTTCATTGCCCCGTGGACGTCATGGGGAGGAGCTTCTGCGAGGAACTCAAGGCCATCGACGGCGATCTGACGGCCGTGTTCGTTACCTTGGGTGACGACGAGCGGAACATCGAGGCGTCCATGCGCATCCGCAGCCAGCTCGGACGGGATATCGAAAACGCAGAGGACGTCCCGCCCGTCTATGCCGTCGTGTACAGCCCGACCAAGACGGCGGTCACGGGGAAAGACAGTCTGTGCGACTTCAAAGGCCGCCCCTACGGCGTTCACCTGATCGGGGACTTAAAGACGCGCTACAGCCTTCGGAGCATCGAGCGGAGAGACATCGAGGAGCTCGCGAAACGCTCCCATCTCCAATATATCGTCAACACCGTCACCAGAGGGGAGGAGTCGGAAAAGGAGGTCAGGAAGAGCCTCTACGACTTCGAGCACTTCGAGTATTACCGCCGCTCCTCCACGGCACAGGCCGTCTACCTCGAAACGTACCGCCTCCTCGCCCAAAAGCGCAACTCGGACGAGACGCCCACGCAGGAGAACGAACACAAGCGCTGGAACGCCTTTATGCGCGCGGAGGGATATGTGCGCTGCGGCAAGGGAAAGACGGACCACATCGCCAAATGCCACGAGGATCTCGTTCCGTTCGGGAAGCTCGAAAAGCACGAGAAGGACAAGGACGAGCAGGGGGAAGTGTACGCGGCCAACAAAAAACAGGTCGAGGATACGGCGACGAACGGGGAGAAGTGAGCGAGCGCGTTCCCCGTGACCGCGGCGCATCGCGGCGAAAGGAGAGCTGTGCCGTGCCCGAAGTTTTGCGCCGCTTGCGCCGGGCGCCGAAGCGGAAAGGCTTTGCCCATAATAATTTGATTTCCATTTTATTCCTTTCCCCGCCCGCGCGCGTTCCCCCCGAAGGGGGGAACGCGCGCGGGCGGGGAAAGGAATTTTTTTCGCGCCGCCGCGCCGTGTTCCGTGCCGCAAGAAAATTTTCAATAAAATTTTTTCGGAGATATTTCATAATTTCATCATATCACGGCCGCGATTTTTTTGGCCGATGGGTGACAGATTTTTTTGATTTTTTACAAAAATTTTTTGCGCGGCAATCCTGTTCGCCGCTTAAGCGGCAGGGCTCGCTTGCAGCTCGCTGCGGCGGTGTGCGAAATGCGCTGTTCGGGAATAACTTTTGCCCGATTGCAGAAAATGCAGTCGGGCGTAATTTTATGGGAAATCAGACCATCTATTTCAAAAATTGTCCGCGCATCGCGGCGACGAGCACCATCGCGGGGCCGAAGGAATGCGAGGGGGTCATCGGGCGGTATGTCGAGACGGCACTTGCCGACGACATGTTCGGCGAAAGCACCTACGAAAAGGCGGAGTGCAAGATGCTCTCGCACGTCATCGACGGCGCGATCGCCAACGCCGGCCTGAAGCGCGAGGAGGTGGATTGCATCGTCTCGGGCGACCTTCTCAACCAAATCATCTCGGCGAGTTTTGCGGCGCGCGATTTTTCCGTGCCCTTCCTCGGCGTGTACGGCGCGTGCTCCACGATGGCGGAGAGCCTTGCGGTGGGGGCGGCGTTCGTGAACGGCGGGCTCATGCACCGCGTCGTCGCCGCGACGGGCAGTCACTTCGCCTCCGCAGAACGGCAGTACCGCTATCCGCTGGAGCTCGGCTGCACCCGGCCGCCGCAGGCGCAGTGGACGGTGACGGGCGCGGGTGCGGCGCTCATCGCCGATCGGGGCGACGGCATCAAAATTACGGCGGCGACGCTCGGGAAGGTCGTCGATTTCGGCATCACCGACGTCAACAACATGGGCGCCGCCATGGCTCCCGCGGCGGCGGATACCATTCTCGCGCACTTCCGCGGGACGAAGGAGGCGCTCGAGGATTACGATCTCATCGTGACGGGCGACTTGGGGGCGCTCGGCAGCCGCATTCTTAAGGACTTAACATGGGAAAAGGGGCTGGACATCTCCGAGCGGCACGTGGACTGCGGAGAGATCATCTACAACGTCATCGAGGACGAGTACCAGGGTGGGAGCGGCGCGGGGTGTTCTGCCGTCGTGCTCAATTCCTACCTTCACACAAAATTGATGACAGGCGCGCTGCGCAAGATCCTGTTCGTCGCAACGGGCGCGCTGCTCTCTACCGTGTCGTCGGGGCAGGGGGAGAGCATTCCCTGCATTGCGCACGCCGTCGTTTTGGAGCGGTGAGAAGATACGCTCCCCGTCTATGTCGGGTTCGTTGTGAAGAAGGGCATGAGAAAACGGCGAGGGGAAGGGGGGAACGCGCTACATATATGGAATATGTAAATATTTTGCTCATGTTTTTGAAGGCGTTCGCCGTGGGCGGGCTCATCTGTGCGATCGCGCAGCTCGTCATCAATTTTACCGATCTCACGGCGGGGAAGATCCTCGTCATATTCATGCTTGCGGGCATTGCGCTCACGGCGTTGGGGCTGTATCAGCCCATCGTCGAATGGGCGGGGGCGGGCGCGACCGTGCCCATCTCCGGTTTTGGCTACCTGCTTGCAAACGGTGCGATGCGCGGGGCGCAGGAGGGGCTCTTTCAGGCGCTCACGGGCTCGCTTGCGGCGGCGAGCGCGGGCGTCTCCGCGGCGGTGATCTTTTCCTTCATCATGGCGCTCATCTTCAGATCGCACACCAAATACAATTGATTTTTTGGGGCAAAACCTGCATATTTTCCGCCTCGGACAAGTATAGTAATGTGGAAAACGCGGGCGTTCGGTTGTCAACAAACCGTATAAATTCACGGTGGATATCGTTTATACGGAGCATGCGAATGAAGATTTTCAAAAAAGTTTTCCACAATTTTTTGCCCAAAGTTCCCAACAATTCCACAATTCGACAAAATTCGCGCAAAAAACGCGCTTTTTCGCGTGCAAGCTATCCACAATGGGAAAATTTGTGTGGATAATTATTTTTGGTGTGCAAAATCATTTGACAAAGCGCCGCAAAGCGGATATAATATGCAGGTAATCGATCGGGAAGATATGCACGCGATCGCCGCGGCGGAAGTCCCGAAATTGCATGCAGAACGCATATGCATCTTTAGCTCAATTGGATAGAGCGTCGGTCTACGGAACCGCCCCGCGCGCACGTATTTTGTCGTCGAAGCGCGGCACGAGCCCCACAGGGGCGAAGTAAGGCTGGGAAGCCTGATTGGTCGTCAAAATTACATATGCATCTTTAGCTCAATTGGATAGAGCGTCGGTCTACGGAACCGAAGGCTGGGGATTCGAGCTCCTCAAGATG
>CANRFD010000085.1 GCA_947629845.1 uncultured Clostridia bacterium | reverse complement strand
CCTTGTGCTGAAGCTCCGCCGTAGGCGGTGATGGGGATTGAGCCATAATCACGTCATGTTGCCCCGCGCGCACTATTCGCCTACTAAGCGCGGCACGAGGAGCAAAGCGACGAAGTAGCCACAGCCGACCGCACCCGCTGCCCTTGCGGCGTGTCGAAACATGTCCGCATTATATTCCCGTCTATCCGCCGCGTCATATTGCCCCGCGCCCCGTACCCCGCGCCATTGGTACGCAATCGCATCAATTTTGCCCCAGCCATATGCAAAGCGCCGCGGCAACCGCCGCGGCGCTCAATATACCAAATTTTATTTCTTATACGCGTCCTTCCCGTATAGCGCGGAGAGGTTATCCGAATAGCGTTTTGCCTTTTCGAACTGCCGTATCTCAAACGCGCCGCTCGCGTCCTCGAGCGCTTTCCGCTGCTCTCTGGTCAATCGGGTGGGCACCTCCACAAACACGCGCAGGTACAGATTTCCCACCCCATTCCGCGATTTTATGCCCTTTCCGCGGATGGTGAACATCGTCCCGGACTGCGTTCCCTCGGGAATGTTGTAGTCGAAAGCGTCGTCCAAATCGGGCACCCGCACCGTGCCGCCGAGCGTCGCCGTCAGGAACGGGACGGGCAGATCGACGTACAGGTCGTAATTCTTGCGCTGGAAGATCTTGTGCGGCTCCACGCGGAACACAACGATCAAGTCGCCCGCTTCGCCGCCCTCGGTGCTCGCCTGCCCGTAGCCGCGCTTGCGGAGGTAGGAGTTGGTGTCCGCGCCCGCGGGTACGTTGATGGTCAGCTTGGTCTCGCGGCGGATGTAGCCCTTCCCCTTGCAGTCGGGGCACTTTTCGGTGATGATCTTGCCGCGGCCGCCGCAGTCGGGGCACGCCCCCACGCGGATCGTCCTGCCGAACATGGTATCCTGCTGAAAGCGCACCTGCCCCTTTCCGCCGCACTTCTGGCAGCTCTTGAACGCCGTGCCGTCCCGTGCGCCCGTCCCGCGGCAGGCGGGGCAAGGCTCGTTTCGGAAGTAGGAAATATCCTTGGTGCAGCCCTTTGCGGCGTCCATGAAGGAGAGCCGCATTTCGAGCTGGATATCCTCGCCCGAGGTATCGCGCTGCACGGACGCGCCGCCGCCGAACCCTTGGAAGATGGAGCCGAAGATGTCCTCGAACCCGCCGAAGCCCCCGCCGCCAAAGCCGCCGAAGCCGCCGCCCATGCCGCCCATGCCGGGATGTTCCTGCTCATAGTCGTACGCGGCGCGCTTCTGCTTGTCGGAGAGAACCTCGTTGGCCTCGTTGATCTCTTTGAACTTCTCGGCGGCGAGCTTGTCGTTGGGATGAAGGTCGGGGTGATATTGCTTGACGAGCTTTTTATACGCCGCCTTGATCTCCTCCTCCGTGGCGGTCTTGCTCACGCCGAGGACTTCGTAATAGTTCTTTTTTTCTGCCATTTTCAAACCTGTTTTTTCATGCCAAGAAGCCGCCTGCGCGGCTTCCGATTATTGAGCGTTTTGGCAAAACCCGCAAAACGCTGCGACTTTTCGCCCTTTTTCACTTTTTCTTTTACCGCTCGCCGCAGTCCCCCGCGTCATCCTGCCCCGCTCTCGGGAGGTCGCATTTTCTTGCCCCCTCCTCGGGAGGTCGCATTTTCTTGTCCCCTCCTCGGGAGGTCGCATTTTCCTGCCCCCTCCTCGGGAGGGGGGTAGGGGGTGGGGCGTCCTCCTCATTCCGAGGCTCCGCAGGAGCCGAGTGAATCTTCCCTTATCTACCGTCCCGTCTATCTACCGACCCCGCAGCTATCGCGCCGCAGAGCTACCGCACTGCGGCGCTACTTCGTCACTACGCTCCTCGTGCCGCGCTTAGTAGACGAATAGTGCGCGCGGGGCACAGCCCACAGGGCTGTTGAGCATGGTGCGCCGCTCCACCCAATTTGCCGCATACCTACGGCTTAATGTCGGGGCAAGCGAATATTGAGCTAGGGTTGATATCCCAACTGCGCCGATTTCCTACTTCGTCGCTACGCTCCTCGTGCCGCGCTTAGTAGGCGAATAGTGCGCGCGGGGCGCACAAAAGATTTTCGCACGCGCCGCCGCCACAGGCGGCATGGCGCACGCGAAAAGATTTTGCGCGAAACTTTTTTATTGATGAAACTCCTCGTCTCCGCCCTGTGCGCCGCCTTGGGTACCTGCGCCGGGAGCGCCCTGCGCGCCCGCCTGCTGGTAGAGCTTGGCGATGACGGGCTGGATCTTCTTGGAGAGCTCCTCGAACGCCGCGTTGTACCTCTCCTCGTCGTCGGCTTCAAGATCCTTCTTGGCCTCGTCGACGGCGGACTGCAGCGTCGCCCTATCCTCTTCGGAGAGCTTGCCTTCGCTGTCTTTAATGGTCTGTTCCACCGAGAAGATGAGCCCGTCGAGCTTATTGCGCGCGTCGACCTTCTGCTTTCTCTTCTTGTCCTCTTCGGCGTACTGTTCGGCGTCCTTCACCGCCTTGTTGATCTCGTCCTCGGAGAGGTTGGTGGAAGAGGTAATGGTGATGTCGGTAGACTTCCCCGTGCCCAGATCCTTGGCCTCCACGTGCACGATGCCGTTGGCGTCCACGTCGAAGGTGACTTCGATCTGCGGAATGCCGCGGGGCGCGGGCGCGATGCCCGTGAGCATAAACCTGCCCATCGTCTTGTTGTCGCGGCAGAACTCGCGTTCGCCCTGCAAGATGTGGATCTCCACGCTGGTCTGGTTGTCGGCAGCCGTCGAGAACACCTGCGACTTCTTTACGGGAATGGTGGTATTTCTGTCGATGAGACGGGTGAACACGCCGCCCAACGTCTCGATGCCGAGGGAAAGCGGCATGACGTCGAGGAGGAGCACGTCCTTGACTTCGCCCGTCAGAACGCCGCCCTGGATGGCCGCGCCGATGGCGACGCACTCGTCGGGGTTGATGCCCTTGAAGGGCTCCTTGCCCGTGATGGCCTTGACCTTTTCGACGACGCAGGGAACGCGGGTCGAACCGCCGACCAGGATGACCTTGTCGATGTCTTTATACGAGAGCCCGGCGTCCTGCATGGCGAGGCGCATGGGCTCGGCCGTCTTTTCCACGAGGTCGGAGATGAGCGCTTCGAACTTCTGCCGCGTGATCTCCAGCTCGAGGTGCGCGGGGCCCGCGTCCGTCATGGAGATGAAGGGAAGGGAAACCGAGGTCGAAGTCATGCCGGAGAGCTCGATCTTGGCCTTTTCGGCGGCCTCTTTCAGACGCTGCATCGCCATCTTATCCTGCGAGAGGTCAATGCCGTGCGACTTCTTGAACTCGCCCACCATGTAGTCCATGAGACGCTTATCGAAGTCGTCGCCGCCGAGCATGTTATTGCCGTTGGTCGCGAGAACTTCGAACACGCCGTCGGAAATTTCGAGGATGGAGACGTCGAAGGTGCCGCCACCGAGGTCGTAGATCATGACCTTGCTGTTCTCCTTCTCCTTGTCGAGCCCGTAGGAAAGCGCCGCCGCCGTGGGCTCGTTGATGATGCGGAGAACGTTGAGCCCCGCGATCTTGCCCGCGTCCTTGGTGGCCTGCCGCTGCGCGTCGGTGAAGTACGCGGGGCAGGTGATGACGGCGTCCGTCACCTTGCCGCCGAGGTAGGCTTCCGCGTCGGCCTTGAGCTTGGAGAGGATCATTGCGGAGATCTCCTGCGGAGAATAGCTCTTCTCGTCGATCTTCACCTTATAATCCGACCCCATCTTGCGCTTTATGGAGATGACGGTCTTTGCGGGATTGGCGACCGCCTGCCGTTTTGCGACCTGCCCGACCACGCGGGAACCGTCCTTTTGGAACCCCACGACGGAGGGGGTCGTCCTGCTCCCCTCGGCGTTTGCGATGACGACGGGCTCGCCGCCCTCCATGACCGCAACGCAGCTGTTTGTTGTACCCAAATCGATACCGATAACCTTTGCCATTTTTATATTCTCCTTGATTATTTCCTTATTTTTTGCTATTTTACGACGTCCTCGTTCCCCTTTTGGGGTGCCGCCGACGTGCCTTATGCTGAAGTCCCCGCGCCGCAGAGCTACCTCGTTATCTTGCCCCCTCCTCGGGAGATCATATTTTCCTGCCCCCTCCTCTGGAGGGGGGTAGGGGGGTGGGGCACCGTGTCCTGCCCCGCACTGCGGTAAACCGCGTCATCCTGAGCCGAATTGTTTTACGAAGTCCGCTGCGGCTTATCCGCGAAGGATCCCGAACAACGAAGTCCGACTCCGTCTATCTACCGCCCCGCAACTACCGCGCCCCACAGCTACCGCGCCGTCTATCTACCGTCCCCGCAGCTACCGCGCCGCAGAGCTACCGCACTGCGGCGCTTGGTGCGAGGCGGGTTTCCCGCCGCTGCACGACCCAATTTGCCGCATACCTGCGGCTTACTGTTGTCTCAAGCGACCGCGACGACCAACTTGATATCCCAAAAACGTTACATTCCTCGTTGAATTTATTTTTGAGCCGCGGCACCAAGCCGCAGGCGAAAAAAGAAATTCAACGAAACTTTTATTTTACTACAACCACCTGTGCAAACCGCAGCACCTTACCGTCGCGTTCGTAGCCCTTCAGGTACACCTGTTTCACGGTGCCGCTCTCCTCGCCCTCGGCGGCGTCCACCGCCATGATGGCCTCGTGTTTTTCGGCGTCGAAACGGTCGCCCGTCGGGTCGATCGCCGTCACCCGTTCGCCCTCGAGCAGCTTGTTGAAGGCGTCGAGCACCATGCTCACCCCCTTCTTCGTCGCCTCGTCCGAGCACGAAGCATAGGCGCGTTCGAGGTTATCCGCGATGGGGAAGAGCTTGACGATGACGTCCGCCCTGCCGTCTGCGTATCTTTGGGCGCTCTCGCGCGCCGTGCGTTTGCGGTAATTCTCGTACTCGGCGGAAACCGAATACCACTTGCGCTTAAAGTCCTCCGCGTCGGCAAGCGCCTTCTCGAGCGCCTCTTCCGCCTCGCTCTTTTGGGGCTTCCCGGCGGCCTTTTCGGCGGATCTTTCGGCGGATTTCTCGGCGGACGCCCCCGAAGCGGCCTCTGCGCCGTCCGCGGCAGTCTGTCCTCCCGTCGCCTTTTCCGCCTCTTGGGAAGGTTCTCCGTTCCCGCCCTTTGTCTTTTTCTTTTCCACAATGATGCTCCGATTTTGTTTTCCACATTTAATATAATGTAAAATCGCCCCCGCGAAACGCTTTCCGCAAAAAAAGGGCGCAAAAAAGCAAAAAATTTTTTCCGTTCTATTTACTTTCTCCCGAAATTGTATTAAAATAATAAAAAAAGGCGGGTAAAATTATGGAAACGAGAGCGTTTGACCTCTTTGCAAAGCGGAACAACAAGGTGAGCGTCCGCGCCATCCCGGGGCACTTCGTCACACAGCACTCCCATCTCAACTACTGCATCGACATGACGCGCCTCAAAACCGAGGCGAGCACGGCGAAGAGCGCGGCGCAACTGTTTGCCGAGAGCTATTCGGGCATCATCGTCGACACCGTCATTACCCTCGAACACACCAAGATGATCGGGGCCTTCCTCGCGGAGACGCTCTCCACCTCGGCGGGCATCAATATGAACCAGGAGATCGCCGTCATCTCCCCCGAATTTACGGCGGACGGCAAACTCATCTTGCGGGACAATCTCATCCCCTACGTCAAAACGCGGCGCATCCTCGTGCTCGCGGCAACGGCGACGACGGGCATGACGGTGATGGACGCCATCCGCGGCATCCGCTACTACGGCGGCGACCCCGTGGGCGTCGC
>CANRFD010000084.1 GCA_947629845.1 uncultured Clostridia bacterium | reverse complement strand
CGGGGCGTAAAGGAGTTCGCGGGCATGACGGACGAGGTCTACCGGCAGAGCCGCGACATTATTACGGAACAGAAAAAGCCGCAGGGCACGGGCGGAGCAAAGGAGGGGAGCGAAACGCCCTCCGAGGCGGGGGCAGACCCCGCCGAAACGGGAATTTTGCTGTGGAACGCCGCAGAGGCGTCGGGCAATATCATAAAAACGTTGAAGAGTTTCCGCATCGACGCGGAGATGGTCAACGTCGCGATCGGGCCGTCGGTCATACGGTTCGAGCTCGATGTGCCCGCCGACATCCCGGCTTCCGCCGTCATCAAGCGGCAGAACGAGCTCGCCATGCGCCTCGGACTTCCCGACGTCAGGATATACGACGAAGCGGAGAGCGGGCGTATCTTCATCGAAGTCGCGCGGGCGGCCTCCGAGCGCGATACGGTGAAGGCGGACGATCTGGTCCGCCCCGAAAACGCCATATGGGGTGAGAAAAACGCCCTGATGTTTGCCGTCGGAAAGGACGTCGCTGGCGAGCCCGTTTACGGCGACATCAGCCGTCTCAAGCACATTTTGGTCGGCGGGGCGGCGGGTTCCGGAAAGACTACCTTCCTGCATACCATGATTTACAGCTTCATCACGCGGTATTCTCCCGACGACGTACGGCTTATCCTGTGCGACCCCAAGCATGGCGAATTTGCGTGCTACAGGGGAATACCGCACCTTTTGACGGGGCAGATCGTCACGGAGCCCGATCAGATGATCCGCGCGCTCAACTGGGCGATCGGGGAGATGGAGCGCAGGTATCGGCTCTTCGAACGCAAGACGGCGGGGGGAACGGCCGTGCGCAACGTCGACGAATACAACGCGGCGCGCAATAAAGACGAGAAACAGCTGCCCCGCATCGTCCTGATCGCCGATGAATATGCCGACTTTATTCTGCCCGAAAAGCGCGAATTTGAAAGCGCCGTCCAGCGTCTGCTGCCCAAGGCACGCGCGGCGGGCATCCACCTCGTCCTCGCCACGCGGAAGGCCTCCGTCAACGTCGTAACGGGCGCGATCAAGGCCAATTTCACGACGCGCATCGTGTTCCGCCTGTCCCGCGAGGCCGATTCCCGCATCCTTCTCGATGAGAGCGGTGCGGAAAAGCTGCTGGGAAGCGGCGATCTGCTCATGCGCGGCGAGGCCGATTTCCGCTGCACGCGCGTGCAGGGCGCCTATTTGACGCCCGAAATGACGGAGGCGGCCGTCGCGGCAGACAAGGAGGCATACGCGGCCAAGTTCCACGAGCTGGCCAAGCGGTTCATCAAGGGCGTGCAAAAGCCCGCCGCGGCGTCCTCGGACACGGAGGAGGACGACTCCGCCGACCCGCTCTACATCAAGGCGTTGGCGATTGCGATCAAGGAGGGCGAAGTATCGATCTCCTTCATACAGCGGAAATGCTGCGTCGGATACAACCACGCGGGCAAGATCATCGAGTGGATGGAACACATGGGCTATATCACCCCCTTTGAAGGGTCGAAGGGGCGCAGGGTGCTCATGACGCGGAAACAGTTCATCAAGAAGTACGGTCCGCTCTATTGAGCGGCCCCGCTTCTGCTATCTTTCAAGGGGGGGACGGAACGGAGATGATCTTCATCACAGGCGATACGCACGGACGGTACGACTTCGCAAAACTTCAGAATTTCGCGGAAGCTCATCCGGAGCTCACCAAGAACGACTACATGATCGTCGCCGGGGATTTCGGCGGCGTCTGGAGCGAGCGCGGAATGGCGGCAACGCATTCCCTGTACGCCCGTCTGCCCTTCACCACGCTGTTCGTAGACGGCAATCACGAGAATTTCGACCTTCTCAACGCCTATCCCGTGGAAATTTGGAACGGCGGAAAGGTGCATAAGATCGGCCCCGACATCATCCACTTGATGCGCGGGCAGGTGTTTGAGATCGAGGGCAAGACGTTCTTCACCTTCGGCGGCGCGACCAGCATCGACAGGTATCTGCGCATCGAGGGGCTCAGCTGGTGGCCGCAGGAAGTCCCGAGCTACGAGGAGCTCGACGAGGGCATCGCCAATCTCAAGCGGTACAACAACAGGGTAGACTATATCGTCACGCACTCCTGCGACGAAAAGGCGCTCTGGTACCCGCCGCTGCGCGAACGGGGCGTTAAAATGGAGACGTTCCCCGAAAACAGGATGCTTTCCTTCTTCGAGGACGTCGTAGAATACAAGCATTGGTATTTCGGCCACTACCACATGGACGGCGATCTGACCGACGCCAAAACGGTGCTCTACCAACAAATACGTCCGCTATAAAACAAAAAACCGCACGGAATAAGCCGTCGGTTTTTTCGATCGTTTGTCTGTCCGCGCCATAGCCGCGGAGCCGCACCGGCCTGTTCTCCCCTTACATTTGCGGGGAAGGGGGCAGCGATTCGGGCGATTCCAGCAGTTCGCAGTCGTAGAGCGTGGGGTTGAAGGGGGCGGACGTGGGATAGACGAAGTTATCGTCGAGCAAGTAGTCGGCGGGCAGCTCCCGCGGGGCGAACCCCGTGACCGAGCGGAACACGCGGTTGAAGTTCCTGATCGTATCAAACCCGCAGCGGTCGGCGAGTTCGGTCATGGAGAGGTTTTCGCCGCTCCGCATCAGTTTGATGGCGCGTTCGATGCGCAGATAGTTGAGATAGCGGGAGAAGGTAAGCCCCGTCGCGCTGCGGAAATAGCGCGAAAAATACCCTTCGCTCATCCCCATAAAGGAGACGGCGTCGGAATAGGAGAACCGCTCGTATTTCTCGGTGAGTTGGTCGAGGAGCTGCATAAACCGCTTCGACGTGTCGTCCTCCTCCTTGCGGGCAACGACCTCCTCGCCGCGGAAGATGGAGGACATCAGCAGCATGATGCGCGCCGTCGCCTCCACGTTGTAATAGCGCTGTTTGCGTAAAAGGATATTCCGCACGTCGGTGTAGACCTCGGGGATGGGGTAGCTGCCCTTGAGGCAGGGGAAGGTGAGCCGCACGTCGCCCATGTACGGTTTCAATATCTCGTAGTCAAAGACGATCACGATGAGCGTCGTGTCCTGTTCCCGCGCCGTCATGTAGTGCATCTGTCCGCGGTCGATGTACAGCGCCTGCCCCTGCGAAAGGGTATGGATGTGCCGTTCGCAGAACACGTCGATGCTTCCCTTTTCCACATACAGCAGTTCGCAGTCGTAGTGCCAGTGCAGGAGGTTGTGCGAGTGCTTGTATTTCCCCACCCACACCTTTACCGAGGTCGGATAGTTCCAGATTTCCCGTTGTGCTATCATAGTGCCATTATTGTACAGGAAGAAGGGCGGACTGTCAAGAGTGTAATGTCAAAAAATGTCCGATAATAAATGGGAAACTTCTTGACATCTTCCCGAACCCCATATAAAATGATAGCCGTAGAGGCAGGTTTGAGCTATCAAACGTGGAGCCGAAAAAATTCCCCCTTTGAACCGAGCACGGCAACACAGTCTCTACGCTCGGTTTTTTTTCGGAAGGTGACGCAATGGATTTTTCAACCGCACTTTGTAAACTGATGGACTACGCCTCCCGCAAATTGCAGCTCAAGAAGCGCAACGAGCTCTATGCGAGGAACACCGTGCTCATGATCCTCGGGAAAGAGAGCTGCGAAGAGAGGATCGCGTGCTACGAGAACGAACCGATCTCCGAGCTGTTGGGCGTGCTCACGGCCGATGTTCCCGAGGAGGAACGGGAGCGCGTGCAGGACGCCGTGATGGGGGCGGTCATGCTTCCTCCCGCCGACGTCGAGGAGGAATTTTCCCTTCGCTACGGGCGTTCTCCCGCCGCGGCGACCGAATGGCTCTACGACTATTCCGTCGCATCCGATTACGTCAAGAAGGAAAAGTTGGATCAGAACCCACGCTTCGAGGGCAAGAACGGTCTCATCGTCACGATCAACAAGGCGAAGCCCGAGTTCCGCGACCCCAAGAAGGCGGTCAGCGGCAACAGCGTGAAGGGGGGCTACCCCAAGTGCACGATCTGCCGCGAGAACGAGGGGTACTATCCCCGCGGCAAGCGGACGCTTCGCACCGTCTCCTTTACGCTTGCAGACGGCAAGTGGTTCTGGCAGTTCTCCCCCTACGGATATTTCTACCAGCACGGGATCGCCGTCAATACGCAGCACACGCCCATGCATGTGGACGAGAACACCTTTGCGGCGCTGCTCGAATTTGTCGACGCCTTCCCGCACTACTTCATCGGCTGCAACGCGCCCCTGCCGAGCATCGGCGGCAGCGTGCTCGCACACGACCATTTTCAGGGCGGCGGCGAAATTCTGCCCATGTTCAAGGCCAAGATCGCCATCCCGCTCTTCCATAAAAAGTTCCCCGAACTCGAGATGGGCGTGCTCGACTGGTACAATTCCGTCATCCGCATCAAGGGGAAGGACGCGCGTTCGGTCACCGCGGCGGCGGAGCTCATCCGCAAGCTGTGGGTCGGCTACCGCGACGAGGCGCGCGGGCTCATCCCCGAGGACGAAAAGGGCGTGCACCATGCCGTCAGTCCCACCGTGTTCATGGAGGGGGAGAGCTACTGTCTCAATCTCATCCTCCGCAGCAACATCACCTCGGCGGAGTTCCCGGACGGCGTGTTCCACGCCCACCCCGAATTTCACACGATCAAGAAGGAGTCCATCGGGCTCATCGAGGCGCAGGGGCTGTTCATCCTGCCCGGCAGGCTCGAACATGAGCTCGAGGAGGTGAAGGCCGCCGTGCGGCAGGGGAAGCTGCCCGCGGAGCTGGAGGCCTTCCGCCTCGTCTATGACGAAGTCTCCCGCATGAAGGGCGACCTCGACGAATGTATGCGCGAAGAGCTCGCAAGCATTTGCGAGAGAATTTTGAAGAATACGGCAGTATTCAAGACATACCGCGAAACGGCGGAATTTGCAAAGGGGGCAGGTTTTTATGATTGACGAAAAGGACTATACCTATCGGGTATCTGCGGCGGGCAGGGTCAATTTGATCGGCGAACACGTCGACTATTGCGGCGGCAAGGTGCTGCCCTGCGCGCTCTCCCTGAAGAACACCGTTTGGGTGCGCCCCAACGGCGAGAACGTCATCCGCATCCGCTGGACGGATCTCCCCGACGAAGCCGTCCTCGAGCTCGATAAATTGGAGAGCTACCGCAACTTGAAGCACGCAAAATATCATGCGGGCTGCGCCGCGCTCTGGCGCAAGGCGGGGCACGCCGTCGTCGGGTGCGACATGCTGATGCACTGCACCGTGCCCTTCGGCAGCGGGCTCTCCTCTTCGGCGGCGATCGAGGTCTCCACGATCGCTGCGCTCGCGACGGCGGCGGGGGAGAAGTTCGACCCCACGGAAGTCGCCCTCGTCGCACAGAAGGCGGAACAGGAGTATGCGGGCGTCAACTGCGGCATCATGGATCAGTACGCCTCGGCGAACGGCAAGGCGGGCTACGCCATCCTCCTCGATTGCAGCACGCTCGCAAAGGAATACATCCCCGTGCGGCTGGGCGACTACACGCTCGTCATCGCCGACTGCAAAAAGCCCCACAACCTCGTGGAGAGCAAATACAACGAACGCCGCGGGGAGGTGGAAGAGGCGCTCCGCCTGCTCAAAAAGCGGGTGGCGGTCCAAAGCCTGTCCGAGATCCGCCCCTACGTCCTCGAGGAATACAAGACGCTCCTGCCCGCGCTCATCTACCGCAGGGCGAAGCACGTCGTAGACGAGTGCGACCGCGTCAACCGCGCGGCGCAGCTCCTGCGCGAGGGGGACGTCGCCGCCTTCGGGCAGCTTCTCAACGCCTCGCACGCGTCGCTCAAGGAGCTGTACGAGGTCACGGGCAGGGAGCTCGATTCC
>CANRFD010000083.1 GCA_947629845.1 uncultured Clostridia bacterium | reverse complement strand
CCTCCTGTCGCGGCGCGCTCACAGCCAACAGGACTGTTGAGCATGGTGCGCCGCTCCACCCTTACGCAGGGGGAGGGCAAGACTATGGGCGGGAGGACAATGTGGGGCGGCGGGGGGAGAGAAAGAGGGGGCAAGTGGGAGAAAAATTTGTCGTAAAGTAATTGTTTTTTTCGCGCGCGCGTGATATAATGTGGTCGTATCTGTACACATGACGCGGAACCGCTCGACATCGGCTGCTCCCCGCCCCTCTGCTTCACCATATCAAAATAAGTACAAACACAAAAAAGTTGGGAATTGTGTCGGCGGGCGCTTCCGCAATGCGCCGGATATCCGAAGAAAGAGAAGTTAAAGCGCCTTTTCGTAAGAGGAATTAAGATGAATTATGTACGAACTCAAGAAAACAAAATAAAAAGAAACTTCCTCGTGGCACTGCTGTTTTGTGCGTTCGGGTGTATGCTCGCAGGCGCATTCCTGTTAAACACGCCGAATAGAGCGCATGCGGAAACGCAAAACTTGAACAGTGGAACAAGCGCGTCCCTCTTTTTGCCGAATACTTACGAGCAATATTTGGCGTTGAAAAAGCCCGTTGACGTTGCCGTCTGCGACAACTATATCGCAGTGGCGGACGAAAATCTCATCTACGTCTATTCGCGCAAAAGCGGAAAATACTCCGTCTATACGCACGGCGATTCAGGAAGTGTAAAAATCAATAAAATTCAGTTCTCGGATGACGGTCGCCTCTATTTTGTGAATACGGCAATGTACTTCTACGAACTTGATCTTGAGACTATGAAAGCCAAAGATAGCCTATACTCGCTTTCCACCTTCTTTATTTCGGGCAGCGACCTCTACGCCGCAACCTCCACGAATACAACTCAACTCAGAAAACTCGCCCTCGACGGCTCGTCCGAGGTGGAATACGTTGAGCCATTTGTCAGCGAACTTGTCGCTACCCCTTGTATCACCTATATAGACGGAGTCCTGTATTACACCGTGCGCGATGCGGCATATAAGTACGATTTTGCGACCGGACAATCAAGCTCCTTCATCCTCGACCCCACGGGCGACGGCTCGGCGCAGAATAGTATCAGTTCTATCTGCGCTTATGGAGACTTCCTCTATTACACCAAACCGAATGGGCTCTTTGTATCCGACAAAAATGGAAAAGCGACTCCGCTTATCCAAGACAGTAATTGCTGCGCAGTGACAGTTTACGACGGTATGCTCTATTGCATGAAAGAAAAGTCTGTAGTGCAATACGACATCAAAGCAGGGAAATTTACCGATTATGAAATCGCCTCTGCGTCTTCCTCCAAAAACAGGCTCGCGGACGCGGGTGAGTGTGTACGAGCGGGGAATTTTCTCGTCACCGCCGACAATGGCAATGACCGCATCTCCGTATATGACTTCGCCGAACAGTCCTTTTTGACGCTCGAATGCGAGGGCGTCTCCCATGTGGCGACGGACGGTGCGATCATCGCCGCCGCTAACCAAACGAGCATCTTCATCTATGAAAAAGTATGGAACGCAGCCGCGCAGACCAATCTGTTTGCCTGCACCGCGACCATATCCCAACCCAACGTTAAAGGCGTCGTGTGCGTATACGGCACATTCTATTTTGTGACGGGCGACTTCCGCTACGGCAAAATCGTGCACAACGACAAAAACACCGCCGACGATAAGGACGACGAATGGGTCTCCGACTCCAAAACACGCGGCGCGGGCACTGCTATTGTACCCGAGGCGATCACGGCCGACGTCTTTGGTGACATCTTCGTCGCGACGACCAGCGGAAACGTTTACAAACTCGATGAGAAGAATTTTGCGACGGATAGCCAACTTGGCAACCCTGTTGTGACCATCGACAAAGATTTCTCCTCCCTGCGGGCGGGGTTCGACGGGAAGCTGTACTATCTCGACACCAATAAAAACCTGTGCATGTACGACGGCAAGGAAATTCAGACGGTTGCGACCGTGGACGGCAAAAACTTCGTCTATACGGGCGGCGAGGAAAGGCAGCCCGTCTCCTTTGCGCTCGGGTTCGAGGACGACGAGGTGTACTTCTGCTTCGGCGACTTTGTTGTGAAAACGCACGAGGGCGCGTTGGGGCTTGCGACGCCTTGGCAGTTTTCGAACGCGTCGGACATCGTACGGGCAGGAGACCTCCTCGTCACAGCAGATACGGGCAACGACCGCGTCACCGTCTACGATATGCAAAAACATTCTTTTGCCGTCATTCAGACCGATTTCTCCCCTACCCTCGTTGCGACAGACGGTAAAGTCGTCGCCGCCGCGAGTGGGAATAAGGTGTACGTCTGCAAAGACCCGAGCGGAAATCCAAATTTTGAAGAGCCTGTCACAGCCGATTTGGGCACGATCAAAGGCCTTGCATGCGTGCACGGAAACGTTTACTACATTACCGAATACGGGTACGGCAAAGTGGAAGAAGTAGATTTCGGCCTCGTTTCGCGGCTCGAAGATCCTTTGGCAGCGCTCGCCGCCGATGACAACGGCATTCTTTATGTTGTAGATACGAAAGGTCATGTTCGATATTTTCATGAAAACGAATTTATCGATCCCGCGATCATGAGCGGTGCAGATGCCGGAGTTATCCTTAATATGCCTGTTTCGTCATTACGGGCAGATCGTGAAGGAAACTTATACTATATACATGAAAATGAAATTTGGAAGAATAATATGCTGTTTTTCCAAATAGATAACGATTCTTTTGTCTACGAAGATGAAAGTGAATTGATTTCGTTTGCGTTGGGATCTGATAATGAAGTGTTTCTGCTATATGGAAACCATATCGTAAAAACCACACCAGACCCGTTGGATATTCCGCATTGGAATCAAAACGATGTTTTCGGCAATCATTTGGATGTCCTTCCGCCACATTAAAAAGGGGCGGCCGAAAAAATGGAAAAAGCAGATGAAGCAAAAAAGCAAAAAAGCAAAAGAAGCAGAAGAAGTAATACGGGATAAATACGGGATAAATACATGAACTCTGTACACATGAAAAACAAGGCGTTGGGGATCGCTGTTGCCGCGATGTTGGCGGCGACGCCCCTCTTCGGCGTTTTTGCGGCGATGCCCCGCTCCGCCTCCGCCGCGAGCGAGACTGTAGAACTGTCGACACAAAATTCGTCCCTCTTCCTGCCCGCAAGTTACGAGCAGTTTTTGAAGTTGGAAAATCCCACCTCGTTTGACATCAGCGAGGACTATATCGCCATTGCCGACGGCTATATGCTCTATATCTACGACCGCACGGAGGGAAAATACACCGAATACGAGCATATGAACCCTCTGCAACCCGCCGACCATGCGAATATTTCCAAGGTGCAGATCGCGGAAGTCGAGGGTGCGAAAAACGACCGCATTTTCTTCTCCGACGGCGACTTGCACCTCTATGAATACCAAGCCGGTAAAACTTCTACCGAAATGGTTTTTAATATCGTGAATGCGACGAGTTTCCTCGTGGACGAGGCGCACAAAGCCCTCTTTACCGCAAATGCTCCGGCTTCCCACAATGAAGTTGTTTTAACGCGCTATGCGCTCGACGGTAATTTCCAGAGCAGTCAAGACTCCTTTTCAGTACAAGGAGCGCGTTCTCCTTTACTTGCCGTCGACGGCGACATGCTCTATCTTGTCTATGACGACTCCAACATCAGAGCTTGCTCCGTTTACAATCTTTCGATGGGAAGTCTCACCATTCTCGCCGAAGATGCGCCCATCACGGGACTTCACTCCGTAGAACGCTATCAAGGTAAACTTTACTATACCGTACAAGGTCAGGCTCAGAACAAAAACGGACTATATTATAGCGAAAATAGCAAAGGTGTGCGGCTTCCCATCGGGGACGGCGTAAACGAGGGCTTGGGCGCGCTTGGCGTCTATAAGGACGAGCTGTACTGTATCCGCGATAAGTCGGTGCTCAAACTTGCCGTCGGCGAGGACGGCGGCGTCTCCCCCACCGGGTACGAGATCGCGGCCGCCAGCAACTCCGTCAACCGCCTTGACAATGCGACGGAGAGCGTGCGGGCAGGCGGGCTCGTTGTGACGGCGGACGTGGACAATGGCCGCATCTCCATTTACGACACCGAGACGGGCGAATATCAGACCATAGGCTGCGAGGGCGTCTCCCATGTGGCGACCAACGGCGAGGCAATCGCCGCGGCGACAAACGAGAAAATTTTCATCTATGAGCCCGTGTGGAGCGGCGCGACCCTCTCCTTTGTGCTCCAAAAGACGGCGGAAATTCAACAGAACAACGTCGTAGGCGTCGTGTGCGTGTACGGCGTATTCTACTTTGTGACGAGCGATTTCTACTACGGAAAGATCGAACACGGGGACGACGGGTGGAACTCTACGCCCGTCCAACGCAATGTGGGTACGACGCCCACGGCGCTCACAGCAGACCTGTTCGGCGATATCTTCGTTGCAGATAGTAACGGGAATATCTATCGGCTCGGCGAGGAAGATTTTGCGGCGACGGGCGGCCTTGGGGACATCGTTACGACCATCGATAGCGGTTTCTCTTCCCTGCGGGCGGGGTTCGACGGGAAGCTGTACTATCTCGACAGCGAAAAAAACCTGTGCATGTACGACGGCAAGGATACGGAGACGGTTGCGACCGTGGACGGCAAAAACTTCGTCTACACGGGCGAAGAGAAAAAAAAGCCCGTCTCCTTTGCGCTCGGGTTCGAGGACGACGAGGTGTACTTCTGCTTCGGCGACTTTGTTGTGAAAACGCACGAGGGCGCGTTGGGGCTTGCGACGTTGGAGTCCGTCTCCAAGGCGACGCTTGACGCTTCCGCCAAGAAGCTCTCCGATGGCGAGGACCTGCGCGACGTAAAGCTCGCCGACTTTGCCGCGGGTGCGGTGGGCATTCACATCAACTTTGGGGCGCTTGCGGAGGACGGCAGCTACTGCCTCGGCTACGAGCGCTTCCCCGAGGCGCGGCGCGGCGTGCTGCTGGCCTCCCACGGGGACTACTCGCTGATCGCGCTCTATCACGACCACATCTATTCCACCGAACTCTTCCGCACTGCGGACATGACGCGGGAGCCCTTCGCCCCCGAATACGAGGACGCCGGCGGGCGGGGGATGTTCCTTGCGAGCGGCTGCACGCCCTACCGCTTCCCGTGCATCATCGACGCGCCCGCAAAGGCTGCGGAGGCGGCGCCCCGCGGGACGCGCGTTTCCGTTGTGGGCATTCTCCGCGAGGGCGGGCAGGAGGCGGCGCAGGGCGGCTATGACTTTGCGTACGTTGAATACGGCGACGGCAAGAGCGGGTATGTTCCCTATGCCTATCTCACCTATGTCGATCCCCTCGGCGACGCGGCGGAGACCTTCTCCCTCGGCTTTATAAAGCCCGGCGTGACCTTCCGCGGCGACGACGGCAGCGAAGTGACCCCCACCGAACGGGTGGCGGCGCGGCTGTACGACAACGGGGACGGCACCTACACCGCCGTATATACCGCCGACGGCGTGACCTACTCCGCGACTGTGGAGGAGGGAAACATCGAATGGGGAGAATCGGACGCCCTGCGCATTGCGCTCATCGTCATTCTCTCCGTCGTCGCCGTGCTCATCATCGGCGGGTATGTATATCTTCTCCCCCGTGAAAAAAAGCAAAATAAAAAGAAGTTAAGATAAGAGGACGTTATGGTGAACTATCTCTCTCCGCTTGTGTTGCAAAGGGCCGACCCCTATCTCATGAAAAAGGACGGGAAGTACTACTTTACGGCGACCTGCCCCGCCTACGACCGCATCGAGATCCGCTGCGCCGACACCGTGAACGGCATCGCCTCGGCGAAGGCGCGCGTCGTGTGGACGAAGCACCCCATCGGCGCGATGGCCTGCCATGTGTGGGCGCCGGAAATTCACTACATTATGGGGAAATGGGTCATCTACTTCGCCGCGGGGCACAAGCCCGACCAGTGGCGCATCCGC
>CANRFD010000082.1 GCA_947629845.1 uncultured Clostridia bacterium | reverse complement strand
CTCCGTCGAGACATCTCTACCTTATTTTGAGATTTCTCCACGCGCCGCTTACGCGGCTTGGTCGAAATGACAAGAACGCCGCTCCGCTGCGCTCCCGTCAGAATGACGCGCAACCCAAGTACCGCCCACCCTCCCCAAAAAAATTCTTCCCCTGTCCGCGGCGAATGATTTGACGGCGCGCCCCCGATAAGATATAATGTTATCCGAAACCGCAAAGGAGTGCGCAACCATGAATTACAGAGAAGAATCGCTCAAACTGCACGGAGAGTGGCGCGGGAAGATTGAGGTCGTCTCCCGCGTGGAGGTCGACAGCCGCGAAAAGCTCTCGCTGGCGTACACGCCGGGCGTCGCCGAGCCCTGCCTTGCCATCCATGCAGACGTCGACAAAAGTTTCGAGCTCACCCGCCGTTGGAACACCGTGCCCGTCATCACCGACGGGACTGCGGTCTTGGGGCTGGGGGACATCGGCCCCGAAGCGGGCATGCCCGTCATGGAGGGCAAGTGCGCCCTCTTTAAGGCGTTCGGCGGCGTAGACGCCATCCCGCTCTGCATCCGCTCCAAGGATACCGAAGAGATCATCCGCACCATCGAACTTTTGGCGGGTTCCTTCGGCGGCATCAATTTGGAAGATATCGCCGCGCCCCGCTGTTTCGAGATCGAACGGCGGCTGAAAGATGATCTCGATATCCCCGTCTTTCACGACGACCAGCACGGCACGGCGGTCGTCACGGCGGCGGCCCTTCTCAACGCGCTCAAACTCGTGGGGAAGGACATCGGGCGCATCCGCGTCGTCATCAACGGGGCGGGGGCGGCCGGCATCGCCATCGCCAAGTACCTCTTGAAGATGAAGGTGGGGGACATCATCCTCTGCGACCGTCAGGGCGTCCTCTGCGCGGGCGACAGCCAGCTCACGTCGGCCAAGGCGGAGATCGCCCTTCTAACCAACCGCACCCGCCTTACGGGCGCCCTCGCCGACGCCATGCGGAATGCGGACGTCTTTATCGGCGTCTCGGGCCCCGACTGCGTCACCAAGGAGATGGTCGCCTCGATGGCAAAGGGCGCCATCGTGTTCGCCTGTGCCAACCCCACCCCCGAAATTTCCTACGAGGCCGCCTTGGAAGCGGGCGCCGCCGTCGTGGGAACGGGCTCCTCGGAAAAGCCCAACCAGATCAACAACGTGCTCGTGTTTCCCGGTCTCTTCCGCGGCGCGCTCGACGTCCGCGCCTCCGACATCAACTTCGAAATGATGTTCGCGGCGAGCAAGGCGATCGCGGCGTGCGTCCCTGCGGAAAAGCTGTCGGCGGGCTATATTTTGCCCTACGCATACGATTTTTCCGCCCACAAGGCGGTGGCGGCCGCCGTCGCCGACGCCGCGCGCAGGAGCGGTGTCGCGAGAAAGTAAAAAACCGCGCGCATTTCCCGCCGCGGCAGTTTGGTTTGAACGAAAAGGCCTCCCGCTCGGGAGGCTTTTTCGTCTTTTCAAAATATCCGTGAAAACAAGCGTTATTTCGGCACGACGCAATCATAATAAGAAATAAGAGCGGATTGCTTCCTCGAGGGGTTTGGCAAACGTATTATTTCCATGGGCAGAGCAAGTCTTAAATGAGTGCTGAAAGTACTTCTCCCTTCCACAGTGGCTGCATTTGCAATTAAAAGCTACATCATGATAAAAATTGTGCTCCGTGGTATGGGTGCTTACCACGCGCAATCTACATCACTGTCCAAATTGTACTTTGTTTTGCATTGATGGCATCTCGTTTGATTCCGTCTTATCACCCGCTTCACGGTAAAGAACAATGCAATCGCTGCCACGACTACGATTGACATTGCAATAACTACCACTATCATAACTTTCTCCTTTGTGGATTTTTGATGTCATTATATCAAGTCTAATAAGACTTGTCAAGTATTTTTAGACTTAAATGTAATATATTTTATGGTGTGAAATTTAAGGATCGCTTAAAGGAATTGCGCGTAGCGCACGAAATGAGCCAAATGCAGCTTGCCCGCGCCGTGGGGATCAGCCAATCGGCGATCGCGAAGTGGGAACTCGGCAAAACCGAACCGACAGCTTCGGCTATCATACTGCTCGCCGGTTTTTTCGGTGAAACCACAGACTATCTGTTGGGCGTAGCCGATTGAGTTTCCCGTCGGTTTTTTATTGGTGCCCGGCTCGGGCTCATGTTTTCCCAAACCGCCGTCGCGAGAAAGTAAGGAATTTCCCAAACACCCCCCCGAAACGTTTGACGAACCCGCCCAAAATAAGTACAATAGGTCTGCACGCAGGAAAATACGCGAAGGAAACAGAATATGATCACGCACGGTAACGAAATCAAGTTGTTTGCGGGCAATTCCAACCTGCCCCTCGCCAAGGCGATCGCAGCCAAGCTGAACACGAGTCTCGGCGAAGTAGAAGTGACCAAGTTTTCCGACGGCGAAACGTCCGTCCACATCGCGGAGACGGTGCGCGGAAGGGATCTCTTCATCATCCAGTCCACGTCGGCTCCCGTGAACGACAATTTGATGGAACTTCTCATCATGATCGACGCCGCCAAGCGTGCGTCCGCGGGGCGCGTCACCGCCGTAGTTCCCTACTTCGGCTACGCCCGTCAGGATAGAAAGGCCCGCTCGCGCGACCCCATCACGGCAAAACTCGTCGCCGATCTTCTCACCTCGGCGGGAGCCGACCGCGTGCTCACCATGGATCTTCACGCCGCGCAGATACAGGGCTTTTTCAATATCCCCGTGGATAATCTCCTCGGCGGCCCCCTGCTCTACAGCTATTATGCGGATAAACTCGGGGACGACTTCATCGTCGTCTCGCCCGATATCGGGTCGGTCAACCGTTCCCGCAAGGTGGCGGAACGCCTCGGCTGCCCGCTCGCCATCATCGATAAGCGCCGTCCGCGCGCCAACGTGATGGAAGTCATGAACATCATCGGTACTGTCAAGGGCAAACGCTGCCTTCTCGTGGACGACATGATCGATACCGCAGGCACCATCGTGCAGGGCGCGGAGGCGCTCGTCGCCGCGGGCGCGAAGGAGATCAAGGCATGCTGCACGCACGCCGTCCTGTCGGGCCCCGCCATCGAGCGGCTGGAAAGATCCGCCATCGACGAGCTCGTCATGCTCGATACCATCCAGCTCCCGCCCGAAAAGCGTCTGCCCAAGATGCGCATCCTCTCCACGGCGGATATTTTCGCCGCTGCGATCGAGAACGTCTACCTCGATAAACCGATGAGCAAAATTTACGACTGATTTCACGAAAAATCTTTTGCGCCGAGCCCTTGCTGTCCCCTCGAGGGGAAAGTACCCTCGCTTGCGAGGGGGAAAGGGGTGGAAGAGCGCAAAATATTTTTCCGTGAGGACTGAATTTGTGCATCTCTCCGCAGTTCGCCCGCGAATAGTTCGTTCTCAAAGTCATTAAGCCGCAAGTGCGCTGCCGTAAAAGCGTGGTTTTGCTCCGCGCAGTAATTTACAGCAAGGAGGGGAATGCGGTTACCTCTGCCGCCGTGCAGCGCCTTTCCTCATACCGAGGCTCCGCAGGAGCCGAGCGTATCTTCCCCGAACGAAGTCCGCCCTTGCCCCCTCCCGAGGAGGTGTCTCGAAGAGACGGGGGTGGGGTGTTCCAAGCCAAAATACAACAAAGAAGAAAGCCGCCGCGATGAGCGGCGGCTTTTCCCAAAACGCATTACGGAAAAGCATATGTTTCTCATTGTCGGCCTCGGCAATCCCGAGGAAAAATACGCAAAGACCTTTCACAACATGGGCTTCCTCGCGGCGGGAGACGTCGCGGGGCTTCTCGGCGTAAAATTCAAAAAGAAGGAGTGCGAGGCGAGCGTCGCGGAGGGCTACATCGGCGGCGAAAAGATCGTCGTCGCCCGTCCTCTCACCTACATGAACGCCTCGGGCCGCGCCGTCAAGCAGCTCATGGGCAAGTACAAGCTCACGGAAAGGGAGCTCGTCGTCATTTACGACGATTACGATCTCCCCAAGGGTCACGTCCGCGTGCGGCCTTCGGGCAGCGCGGGCACGCACAACGGCATGCGTTCGGTCATTGCCGAAACGGGGCTCACGGGGTTTGCCCGCGTCCGCATCGGCATCCGCGACGAAGCCGTGGATATCCCGCTCATCAACTACGTTCTCTCCGACGTGAAGAAGGAGGACTACGAGCTGTTCACATCGGCGTGCCGCCGTGCGGCAGAGGCCGCGCTCGCCATCGCCCGCGGGGAGAATTTTGACCTCGTCATGACAAAATACAACGCATGAAAGGCTTTTTTTCCTTTGAACGGGTGGGAGGGGAATACCCCCTCGTCGGCGCCGCGATCGAAACGGGCGTCCCCACGGCGGTATTCGGCGTCTCCGATCCCGTAAAATACTTCCTCGCGTCGCTCGTCCGCGGACGGGCGGTCTATATCACGGCGGATGCGCTCACCGCAAGGCGTGCCGCCGAGTCCATCGGCGCGCTCTCGGGCAAGAGGTGCGCCCTTCTTTGCGCCAAAGACGAAGTCCTCCTCTACAGAAAAGCGGCTTCCAAAGACGCCCTCTATCGCCGCCTCCGCGCCTTGCGGGAGTGGCAGGACGGCGCAGACGTGCTCGTCGCCGACATCGAGGCCCTCGTCCAGCTCGCGCCCGCCCGCCTTCCCGTCTTTCACCTCGAAGCGGGCAAGGAGACGGACATGCGCGCCCTCGTCGACGCCCTCTCCGCCGCGGGCTATTCCCGCGAGTACGACGTGGAGACGCCGGGCGCCTTTGCCGTCCGCGGCGACATTCTCGACATCTATCCGGTGGGGGAAGCCCACCCCATGCGCGTCGATTTCTTCGGCGACGAGGTGGAGGCCATCAAGCCGTACGACGAGGTGACGGGGGAACGCTACCCCCAGCTTGCCGCCGTCGACATCTCCGCCGCGACCGACGCCTGCCTCTCGGAGGGGGACGAACAGTTTATCGCCGCCGCCCTCTCGGGGGAAATTTCCGCCGCCCCCGCCGCCGTGCGGGAACGCCTCCGCACCTTAAAGGAAAATCTCGAGGCGGAGGGCTACCGCTCGGACTTCCTCCTGCCGCTGCTCAAAAACAGCGTGGAGCCCCGCGCCCTCTTCGGGGATGCCCTCGTCATCTTCGACGAAACCAAGCTCATCGCCGATAAGCTCGACGGCCTGTACCGCGAGCACGCCGAACGCTTCCGCGAATTGCGTGCGGGCGGCGAGGCGATGGAGTTCTCCCTGCGGCAGTACGTCCCCCGCGAGCACATCTCCGACTTCACCTCCTTCCGCACGCTCGCGCTCCAGACGTTCGCGGGCAACGTGGGCTTTTTCAACCCCCTGCGCATGTTCAATCTGAACGCGCCCCCCGTGCGGCGGTATCTCAATTCCTTGCCCGACCTCGCCGCCGACATCCGCGTGTGGAAGCAGACGGGCTACCGCGTCCTCCTGTGGTGCGGCACGCCCGAGCGCGCGCGGCGGATGGAGGAGGAACTTTCCGAACAGAACATCACCTACGAACCCGTGCCCAAGTCCATCGAGGGCTTCCGCGGCGTCGCCGCCGTCGGCGATGCGCTCGAGCACGGCTTTTTGCTGCACGAATGCAAGCTCGCCGTCATCGGCACCAACGACCTGTTCACCAAGGCGCCCAAGGAGCGCCGCATCAAAAAGCGCCGCGGCGACTTCTTCGTCGCGCCCGAGGTGGGGGACTACGCCGTGCACGAAAATTACGGCGTGGGGCGCATCACGGGCACCAAAAAGATCGAGACGACGGACGGCACCAAGGAGTACATCGCCCTCGAATATAAGGACGGCGACGTCCTCTACGTCCCCGTCGAGCAGATGGACGCCCTCTCCAAGTACATGGGCGGGGACAATCCCACCCTCTCCAAGATCGGCGGCGGCGAGTTCGAGCGCGTCAAAGCCCGCGTCCGCGCCTCCCTCCGCAAGATGGCGTTCGATCTCAAGGCGCTCTATGCCGA
>CANRFD010000081.1 GCA_947629845.1 uncultured Clostridia bacterium | reverse complement strand
TGCGCCTTGATGGAGGCAACGCGCGCCTTGATGGCTTCCTTGTCGCCCGCGCCGTCGATGATCGTCGTGTTGTCCTTGTCGACCTTCACTTGATTGGCTCTGCCGAGCATATCGGGTGTGACGTTCTTAAATTCATATCCGAGGTCGGAAGTGATCACGGTGCCGCCCGTGAGCACGGCGATGTCCTCGAGCATGGCCTTTCTCCTGTCGCCGAAGCCGGGGGCCTTCACCGCAACGCAGTTGAACACGCCCTTGAGCTTGTTGACGATGAGCGCCGCCAGCGCGTCGCCCTCGACGTCCTCGGCAATGATGAGAAGGCGTGCGCCCTGCTGTGCGAGGGGCTCGACGATGGGCAGGATCTCCTGCAAATTGGAGATCTTCTTATCGGTGATGAGAACGTAGGGGTTGTCGAGCACGGCTTCCATCTTTTCGGTGTCCGTCACCATGTACGCGGAGGCATAGCCGCGGTCGAACTGCATGCCCTCGACGGTGGTGAGTTCCGTCGTCATCGACTTGCCTTCCTCCACGGTGATCACGCCGTCTTTGCCCACGATCTCCATCGCCTTTGCGATGAGTTCGCCGACGGTGTCGTCGCCCGCCGAAATGGAGGCGACCTGCGCGATCTCCTTCTTGCCGTCCACCTTCTTGGAGATGGATTTCAGCTGCTCGACGGCGGCGTCTACCGCCTTATCGATGCCCTTTTTCAGGATGATGGGGTTGGCGCCCGCGGCAAGGTTTTTCAGCCCTTCGCGGATGATGGCCTGCGCGAGGAGCACGGCCGTCGTGGTGCCGTCGCCCGCAACGTCGTTGGTCTTGGTGGAGACCTCCTTCACGAGTTGCGCGCCCATGTTTTCGAAGGGGTCGGGCAGTTCGATCTCTTTTGCGATCGTCACGCCGTCGTTCGTGATCAGGGGTGCGCCGAACTTCTTGTCGAGCACAACGTTTCTGCCCTTGGGGCCGAGCGTGATCTTGACCGTATCGGCGAGGGTATTAACCCCCGTTTCGAGTGCCTTTCTTGCTTCGTCGCCGTATTTGATTTGCTTTGCCATGATGATCTCTCCTTTTTATTCAACGATCGCGAGGATGTCGCTTTGTTTGATGATGGTAAATTCCTTGCCGTCGACCTTAAAATCCGTCCCGGCGTATTTGGCGCAGAGTACTTTATCGCCGACCTTCACCTGCATGTTCACTTCTTTGCCGTCGATGATCCCGCCGGGGCCGACGGCGACCACAACGCAGGTCTGCGGCTTTTCCTGTGCGGAAGAGGGGAGCAAAAATCCGCTTTTCGTCTTTTCTTCGACCGTGACCGCCTCGACGACCACTTTATCGAACAAGGGTTTGATGTTCATAAATTCCTCCTGGTTTGTCCCGACACACGGGCATTTTGTTCTTTTCTATTATAAACACAAAACAGGAGAAGTCAAACAAAAGAGGAAAGAATTTCCTTTCTTTTTTTGCGGAAAAAAGCCGAACGGTTGACACCTTTTTGTCGCTGTGTTATAATGTTATCATGGAAAATATGGATAATTGGGATAAACGCTTCATGGAACTCACGGAACAGGTGGGGAGTTGGGCAAGCTGTCTCCGCCGCAAAGTCGGTGCGGTCATCGTACTCGATAAGCGCGTCATGACGACGGGCTACAACGGTGCGCCCACGGGGATCACCTCCTGCATCGAACGCGGCAAATGCCTGCGGATCGAGCGCAACATCCCCAGCGGCACGCATGCCGAACTCTGCTACGCCGCCCACGCCGAGCAGAACGCCATCATTCAGGCGGCGAAATACGGCGTAAACATCAACGGCGCCACGCTCTATTGCACCCACCAGCCCTGCGTGATCTGCGCCAAGATGATCATCAATGCGGGCATTCGGCGCGTCGTCTATAAGGAGGGCTATCCGGACGAATTTTCCATGGAGCTCTTCAAAGAGGCGGGCACGCAGGTGGAGAAGTTCGGGGAGTAATTCCGCCGCGGCCGCAGGAAGCACTTCCTGTACGGTTACCGATGAAAGGAGAAAGAGAAATGGAACTGAAGGAATTTTTCTGTAAATGCTGCACGGCGCCGCTCGACCCGGGGAAGGCGGTGGGGCGGGTCATCCGCTGCGAGCACTGCGGTACATACTTTACCATGGCGAAGGAGAGCGAGCCGAAAGTTCAGAACTTCCTGAACCAAGCGGAACATGACCTCGATACCTGCAACTTCGAGGGCGCGTATGCGGCGTACCAGAAGGCCGCCGAGCTCGATAAGGAAGAGCCCGAGGCATACTTCGGCATGGCGCTCGCGAAGTTCAAGGTGCAGTACTTGAAGGACGAGACGAGCGACCCGCCTCGCCTGCAGCCCATTTGCCATGAGATCTCCGAGAAGAGTTTTTCTGCGGATAAACATTACTTGCGCGCTCTCGAGCTTGCAAGTAAGGAGCAGAAACGGGTCTACCGCGAGAAGGCCTCCGAAATAGACGAGATACGAGACCAGTTCAACGAACTCAAAGAGGACGGCGTGAAGTATGACTGTTTCCTCTGCGTGAAGGTTTCCGACGAGAACGGCGGCACCACGCAGGACAGCCACGAGGCGTTGAGACTGTATCACCACCTGAAGGAGAGGGGCTTTCACCCGTTCTATTCGGAAGAGGAGATCGGAAGTAGGACGGGGAGCGACTACGAAGCACTCATTTTATACGCGCTGTATACAAGTGAGTGCATGCTTCTTGTGTGCTATAATGAAGAGTATCTTCAGACGAAGTGGGTGAAGAACGAATATACTCGCTTCATGGCGATGATTGCCAACGAGGACAAGGAACGGGACGCCATCACCTTTGTGTTCAAGGGCAAACCCATAGAGCGGCTTCCCGGCAAGAGCGGAAAGATACAGGGCATCGACCTTTCGAGACCCGACGCGTATACGCGCATCGATAACTTCGTCGAAAGCCACACGCCCGAGGCGCGTGCGCGCCGCGACGCCGCCAAGCGCAAGCAGCGCGAAGAGGAGGAGGCGAGGAACCTCCAATTCGAGGAGATGCGCCGCAAGCTCGAGGAGAGCGAACGGCGCGAGCGGCAGAGAAGAGAGGAGGCGGAAGCACAGCAGAAGCGGGAGGAAGCGTCCCGCCTTGCCGCCGAAAAGCGCGCTAAAGAGGACGAAGAAAAGCGCCGCGCCGAGGAAGAGGCGAGGAACAAGGAACTCGCCGAGATGCGCGCCGCCCTCGAAGAGCTTCGTCGCAGCGGCGCTTCGGCGCAGCCGCAGGCGGAGCAGCCCGTAAAGGCGAAGCCGAAAACAACGCGGCAGGCTCCCGCCGCACCCGATGCGGGCATACCGATGGGCAACATGACGCAGGAACAGATCCTTGCCATGATGCGGGAAGCCCAACAGCAGTTGCAGAGGGAGCAAGATTCTCCGATACGGGATGGCGTGTTCGTAAAATATACGGGGAACGACATGAAAGTCGAGATCCCGGAAGGCGTAGTGGAGATCGGGAAGGGGGTATTCAAAGACAACAAAAAGATCATGGAGATCAAGTTCCCGAAGAGCTTGAAGAAAATCGGAGCCCATGCGTTTGAAAATTGCGAAAATCTGGAGCGGGTAGACATCGCAGATCTTAAGGCTTGGTGCGAAATAGAGATTGAATACGGTCCCAATCCGCTCTTTTATGCTAACTATCTGTTTTTGAATGGAAAACCGATACACAATCTTGTCATTCCCGCCGGCGTGACGAAAATCGCGTCGCTTGTGTTCGATAAATGCCTCGGACTGGAAAGCGTCATCATTCCTGCCGGCGTGACCAAAATTGAGAGTTGTGCGTTCCGTAGTTGTAGCAGGCTGAAGAGCGTTATCATTCCCGATAGCGTAACCGAAATAGGGTATTCTGCGTTCGATGGTTGTAGCGGGCTGACGAGCATTACTATTCCCAATGGCGTGACCAAAATCGGAGATTTTGCATTCGATGGTTGTAGCAGGCTGAAGAGCATTACCATTCCCGATAGTGTAACAGAAATAGGAAGAAATGCATTCTACGGGTGCAATTGGTTGGAGAGAGTCGAACTCGGAAACGGCGTGAAAAAAATAGGCATGAAAGCGTTCGACTGCTGTCCGGCGTTAAAACGGCTTATCTTGCCGGACAGTGTGGTGGAGATTGGCGGAAAGTTTTTCAATGAGTCCGGCCTCACCTATCTCGAAGTTCCCTCTGCGATCGGTGCCGCTTTGAATGCACTTCAAAGACAGGGCGAATTTAACTCGAATGCCATCAGCAAGTTCGTCCTCCGCAAGACCCCGGCGGAAATAGAGGAAGAGAGAAGAAAAAAAGAAGAAGAGGCAAAGAAGAAAGAAGCTGAGCGGCGAAAGCGCCTTGCCGCAGAAAAACAAAAAGCAGAAGCCGAGAAGCGCGCGCAGGAAGAAGCCGAGCGCAAGCGCCTCGAAGAGGAGAAAAAGAAGGCTGAAGAAGAGGAGCGCAAGCGTCTCGAGGAGGCTGAGCGGCGAAAATTTAAGCTCGAAAAGCAAGGGACTGGCGTAAAGTTGGTAAAATATGCCGGCGCAAAGAAAAAGACTACCGCAGTCGAGATCCCGGACGAGGTGACGGAAATCGGAGAAGAGGCATTCTTTGGTTATGATGAGATGACCGAAATTTCTTTGCCGACGTCTCTTGTGTCCATCGGCGCGAGCGCGTTCCGCGGCTGTAAAAAACTTGCCGAGATCACCATTCCCGCCACGGTAAAAAGAATCGGAGAGGGAGCGTTTGCAGATTGTCCCGGGCTCAAACGCGTAAACATTACCGATCTTTCCGCATGGTGTAAAATTGAGTTTGAAAGAGATGACGCCAATCCGCTCTTTTTTGCGTATCATATATATTTGAACGGAAAGGAAATCACCGATCTCGTATTTCCGGAAGATTTTACAAAAATTGGGGCGTATGTGTTTGCAAGAGGTAAAGGGCTGAGAAGTGTAAAAATTCCAAAAAATGTGACCTCGATTGGGCGTGGTGCGTTCTGGGATTGTGACCAATTGAAATGTATCGAGATTCCCGACAGCGTAACTTCCATCGGGCTTTTTGCATTCGAGGGGTGTAACGGACTTATCCGCATCAAAATTCCTGCCGCCGTGTCGGAGATGGATCCATCGGCTTTTTACTGGTGCTTAAATTTGCAAGCCATCGAAGTATCGGACGGCAATCGATATTTCAGCAGTCAAGACGGGGTATTATATGATAAGGAAAAGACGAAGATCATGTTAGTTCCGTATAAGCTCGGCGGTGCGATCACCATCCCCGCAGGTATTACTACCATTCCCCCGCGGAAACCAACAAATACCTCCAGATCCACATCTGATAACTTTGCGGGTCGTTCCGCACTGAAGAGCGTCACGATCTCCTCCGGCGTTCAAAGAATAGAGCAAGAGGCATTCCGTGATTGTAAGGCATTGACCGATGTCGTCTTCCCCGATACTTTGAAAGGAATCGGGGCGAGGGCGTTTTATGAGTGTGTTTCGCTCGAAAAAATCAGCATTCCTAACGGTACGACAAAAATAGGCGACAATGCATTTCGGTATTGTAAGGCATTAAAAGAGGTAACAATTCCGAACAGTGTCGCTTACTTCTCGACAGGAATGTTCAGTCCGTTCGTTGACTGCCCGAATTTACAGACGGTGACAATGCCCAAGCACTTGGCTGGCTTCATGAAGAGCAAACTCAAACAATATTTCAACGAAGGAACGATAAAGAATATTAAATTCATCTTTACTTAAAAACAGCATAGAAAGGAGCAATTATGGCAAATCCCATCGTAACATTCGAAATGGCAGACGGCAAAACGTTCAAGGCGGAGCTCTATCCCGACGTTGCGCCCAACACCGTCAACAACTTCCTGTCCCTCGTGAAGAAGGGCTTCTACAACGGTATCATCTTTCACCGCGTCATTGCGGGCTTCATGATACAGGGCGGCGACCCGCAGGGCACGGGCATGGGCGGCAGCAAGGAGAGGATAAAGGGCGAGTTCA
>CANRFD010000080.1 GCA_947629845.1 uncultured Clostridia bacterium | reverse complement strand
TGATGGGGGTCGTGTGGGCGGCTCCCATCGCCGACGCGCTTGCCCTTGCGGGTACCGTCCCCATCATGATCTTCGTGTGGAAGAAGCTCGGCAGGCTGCAGCGGGAGAGCGAACCCGCCCCGCAGCAAGACGAACCCGCCCCGCAGCAAGACGAACCCGCCCCGCAGCAATAACATCGCGCCATATTCCCGCCCCCTCCTCGGGAGTGGGTGTCCCGCAGGGACGGGGGTGGGGCAGAGCCGCGCCTTGTCTTTGCCCCCGTCCCGCCCCCGATTTTCCGGTCAATGTGAAAAATTTCGTCAAAACCTTGCGCGTGCGCGAAAAATATGGTACAATCAAGGAAAAGAATTTAAGGGGGAAATTCACATGAAGAAAAAATTGGCATTATTGCTTGCCGGCGTCATGTCGCTTTCGTCGATCTTTGCGATCGCGGCGTGCGGCGACAGCGGAAATTCCGGCGGCGGACAGACCCCGGGCGGAACCACGGGCGGAACCACGGGCGGCCAGACGCCCGAGCCCGAGGTGGCCGATCGGCAGGCTCCCGCATATGCGGCGGGCGAGTGGGACGCCTCGCTCGACCTCGAACTGCTCATGCGGGGGGATAACGGCTCCGTCTCGCCCGATCTCTTCGGGCTCTTCCTCGAGGACATCAACTACGCCTCGTTTGCCTTGGACGACAATCTCATCGTGAACGGCTCCTTCGAGACGCTCACAAGCGAGACGACGGGCGGCACGAAGTACGGCTGGCAGGAGACGCGTGCGAACTTCAAGGTGGAGAGCAATGCAAGCGTTGCGCTCTATGCCGCGACCGACCCCAACTACGCGACCGTCAACACGCAGGCGGGCGGCTCCATCTCCAACGTCGGCCACGAAAAGGTGCCCGTCGCCGTCACCTACGGCAAGGACTATTCCTTCTCCATGTTCATCAAGAACTACGACGGCGACGTGACCGTCAGCGTCAAGGACGCACAGGACGCCGTGTACGCAACGGGCACGTTCACCGTTGCGGAGAGCGCGGATTGGACGAAGTACATCAAGACCATCCACGCGGACAAGAGCGGCGAAGAGGGACTTCGGGTGGAAATTTCCTTTGCCGAGGCAGATAGCGCCTTCCAGATCGACGCCGTAAAGCTCGAAACGCTCGACGCGACGGAATTTGGCATGAAGAACTACATCTATAAGGCGATCTCCGACCTCTCGCCCAAGTTTTTCCGCTTCCCGGGCGGCTGCGTCATCGAGGGCACCAACTTCAAGGAAGCCTACGATTGGAAGAACTCCGTCGGCGCCTATGTGACGGGCGCCAACGCCGGCGACGACGACATCATCGAACTCACCTACACCGTCAACGACAACGGCGCCGTCTCTTCCGTGACGACGTACGGCGAACAGGCGGTGCGCAAGCACAACGTCAACATCTGGCAGGGCGGAAGCAACTACTACGACCACGAGTACGGCATCGGCTTCTACGAATATTTCTGCCTGTGCGATGCGCTCGGCGCCAAGGCCATTCCCATCGTCAACTGCGGCAAGAGCTGCCAGACGCAGGGGAACGGCGGCGCGCTCGAGGGCCGTCACGGCAAGGGCGTCGAAGACTACATCCGCGACGCCATCGACCTCCTCGACTTCGCCAAGGGCGACGCCTCGACCAAGTGGGGGGCGATCCGCGCGAAGTTGGGGCACCCCGAACCCTTCGAAATGGACTACATCGGCATCGGCAACGAACAGTGGGATGACTATTATACGAAGTATTACGAGAAGTTCCTGAAGGATAACACCTTCATGTCCGCGCTCAAAAAGTATAACGTTCAGCCCATCGTCGGCAACTGTACCCTCTTCCAGCACTGCGAAAATTCCAACGGCAAGATGAGCAGGGGCGTGGCGCAGAACGCCGCCACCACCGCACGGGATAACAAAGTCGTCGAAACGGTCGCCGACTACGGCGTGCACGACCAGCACTACTACGTCAACTATACCGACTTCTTCCTGAACACCGAGATGTACGACGCTTACGCCCGTCCCGATACCGATCCCGACAACTATTATAATGTATTCGTCGGCGAATACGCCGCCAACGACAGCAGGCTACGTTCGCCCACGGCACAGGACAACGTGCTCTACAACCAGAAGCAGAACAGCTGGATCACCGCGCTCTCCGAGGCCGCGATGATGACGGGCTTCGAGCGCAACGGCGACATCGTAAAACTCGCCGCCTACGCGCCCATGTTCGCCGTCGCCGATAAGAGCGATTTCGCCACACAGGCGGGCATCGGTGCCGACAACCAGTGGATCGGCGCCAACATGATGTACTTCACCAACAAGACGGTCGTCCTTACGCCCAACTACTTCGTCCAGCAGCTCTTCATGCAGAACGCGGGCACGACCAAGATCCGCTCCGAGCTCACCTTCCCCGAGGGCGGCGCCATGCCCACCACGACGGTTCGCCAGACGGGCGGCACGGGCTCCCGCACCTACAACAACCTCTACTACGTCACGAGCAAGGACGACGCGGGCAATCTCATCGTGAAGATCGTCAACGCGGGCGGCACGCAGGTCAAGTTCAACATCAACGTCGCCCTCGCGGATACCGAGCTCACCGGCATCGCCAAGGTGACGGAGATCTCCAACAGCGACCCCGACGCCGTCAGCACCTACGCCGCCGGCGACGCCATCTCTCCCGAAACGTGGAAGGCGGGCTTCACGGGCAAATCGCTCGGCATCGCCGTCAAGCCCTACAGCGTGACCGCCATCCAGATCCGCACCAAATAACTAAAAGCGCTGTCACTTTAACTCCAAGCGCTGTCACTTTTTGAACCACAGCCGGCCGCTCCCGCGGTCGGCTGTTTGCCTTCGCTCCCCCTTGGCTCCCGTCGAGGCCATATCATCCGATATGCCCCTCATTCCGAGGGCGCAGCCCGAGTGAATCTTCCCTGAGCAATCGAATTGTCTCCTTGCTTCCTCCCTTTGGGGCGCCGCAGGCGTGCCTTGTGCTGAAGTACCCGCGCAGCCTGTCCGCCTCCTTGCTTCCCCCCTTTGGGGGAAGTACCCGCGCAGCGGGGGATAGGGGTTCTTCTCCCCACCCCTTCAGTCACTGCGTGACAGCTCCCCCAAATGGGGGAGCCAAGGGAAAGCCGTCCTTCTTCCCTCCAAACAGCCTCCCCACAAAAAATCCCCCGCGTCAGCCGCGGGGGGGGAAACCCTTATTCGGGCAAAAACCCTTCAAAAATCACATTGTCGGCGCGTTTCCGCATGTCCTCCGCCTCCTTGGGGGAGCGCACCACCCACGCGAGCCGTATTTTCTTGAACCGCCGCACGCTCCGCTGTTCAAAGTCCTCCTTGCGGTAGCTCACAAAGTCGGGCCGCACGGAAAAGTTAAAGCACAGCGTGCGGATGGTAAACGCCTTCATGCCCTTGGCCGCGCCCGCTTCTGCGGTGCCGAGCACGCCGCACGGCACATCCCGCCGCAGCTTTTTGAACGCCTTCACATAGAAGGGCTGAAAGCTCTGCACGGCAAATTCGCCCCTATAATTTTCCAGCGCCTTTGCAAGGGCGGCGGCGATCTTTTTGGGCTTTACGCCGTCCATGTTCTTGATCTCGATGAGAAGGGGCACCCGCCCCGCCACCAGCCGCAGCAGCTCGGAGAGGAGGGGGATCTGCTCGTCCGCCCCCTCGAGGCGCAGGTGTTTTAGCTGGGAAACGGTGCATTCCCCAACGCTCCGTTCGTCCCCCGTCATGCGCAGAAGGTCGTCGTCGTGGAACACGACAAGCCTGTCGTCTGCCGAAAGGCGGACGTCGGTTTCGATGGGAAATCCCGCTTCTATGGCGGCGCGAAAGGCCGCAACGCTGTTTTCGGGAACGCCGTCCCCGTGCAAGCCGCGATGTGCAATAGGTTTAGCCGTCAAAAATTCGTACATATGCACGGTTATTTTAGCAAATTCATGCGGAAATTGCAATAGCAGTTGCAAATTTTTTTTGTTTCCGTTATAATATTTTTGAGAGGAAAGTAAGAAAAATGGCGAAGGCGAGTACAAATATCCGCAATTTCTGCATCATAGCACACATCGACCACGGCAAGAGCACGATCGCCGACCGCATCATGGAACTCACGGGGCAGGTTGCCAAGCGCGACATGGAGCAGCAGCTGCTTGACAGCATGGATATCGAGCGCGAACGCGGCATCACCATCAAGCTCGCGCCCGTCCGCATGTTCTATACGGCGAAGGACGGGCGGGAATACGAGCTCAACCTGATCGATACCCCCGGCCATGTCGACTTCACCTACGAGGTCTCCCGCTCTCTCGCCGCATGCGAGGGCGCCGTCCTCGTCGTGGACGCCACGCAGGGCGTGGAGGCGCAGACGCTCGCCAACGTCTACCTCGCTCTCGAAAACAACCTCGAGATCGTGCCCGTCATCAACAAGATCGACCTCTCCTCCGCCCGCATCGACGAGACCAAGGCGGAGATCGAGGACGTCATCGGGCTGGACGCAAGCGAGGCGCCCTGCGTCTCCGCCAAGGAGGGCACCAACATGCAGGACGTTCTGGAGGCCATCGTCAAGTTCGTCCCGCCCCCCGAGGGCGACACGGAGGCTCCCTTAAAGGCGCTCATCTTCGATAGCTATTACGATAATTACAAGGGCGTCATCCTCTTCGTCCGCGTCAAGGACGGCGCCGTAAAGGTGGGGGACAAGGTCAAGGCCTTCCTCTCCGATAAGATCTACGAAGTCACCGAGGTGGGGGCGTTCTCTCCCCGCCTCCAGCCCAAGGAAGCGCTGCTCGCGGGGGAAGTGGGCTACATCGCCGCCTCCATCAAGTCCATCGAGGACGTCGCCGTCGGCGACACCGTAACAAGCGCCCTCGCGCCCGCCGCCGAGCCCCTCCCGGGCTACAAAAAGGTGCAGCCCGTCGTCTTTTGCGGCATCTACCCGCTCGACGGCAGCAAGTTCCTCGATCTCAAGGACGCCATCATGAAGCTCAAACTCAACGACGCGTCGCTCACCTTCGAGCCCGATAATTCCGTCGCCCTCGGCTTCGGGTTCCGCTGCGGCTTCTTGGGGCTTCTCCACATGGAGATCATTCAGGAGCGCATCGAGCGCGAATTCAACCTCGACATCATCACGACGGCGCCCTCCGTCTCCTACCTCGTGCATAAGACGGACGGCAACGAATTTTATGTGGACAATCCCTCCCATCTCCCGCCCGCCGCCGAGATCGAGTATATGGAGGAACCCATCGTCAAGGCGGAGGTCTATTCCCCGCCCGAATATTTGGGCTCCGTCATGGAGCTCTGTCAGGACAAGCGCGGCGTTTTCAAGGACATGACCTACATCGATACCCGCCGCGTCAAGCTCGAATACCGCCTGCCGCTCAACGAGATCGTCTATGACTTTTTCGACGAACTCAAATCCCGCACCAAGGGATACGCAAGTTTCGATTACGAGCTCGCGGGGTACGAGCGCAGCAGGCTGGTGAAGCTGGATATCCTGCTCAACGGCGACCCGTGCGACGCGCTCTCCACCATCGTGCACGAGGAGCGTGCGTACGCGCGCGGCCGAACGCTGTGCGAAAATCTGAAGGACGCCATTCCCCGCCAACTCTTCGAGATCCCCGTGCAGGCGGCGGTGGGGGGGAAGATCATCGCCCGCGAAACGGTAAAGGCGGTGCGGAAAGACGTCCTCGCCAAGTGCTACGGCGGCGACATCACGCGCAAGAAGAAGCTCTTGGAGAAGCAGAAGGAGGGCAAAAAGCGCATGCGCAAGATCGGCACCGTCGAAGTCCCCAGCGAAGTCTTTATGGAGATCCTAAAAACCAACAAAGACAAATAACCTGTCCCCCGCTCCCTCCTCGGGAGGAACGGATCCTACGCGCCCCCTCCTCGGGAGGGGGGTAGGGGGGTGGGGCTCCACCCATATCCCGCGGTGTCCTCATCTCGACGTTCCGCAGGAACGGAGGAGATCTTCCCATATCCCCCGCCCCGCCACATAATCACGTCATGTTGAGCGTAGTCGAAACATGTCC
>CANRFD010000079.1 GCA_947629845.1 uncultured Clostridia bacterium | reverse complement strand
AGAATTTTGTGCTCCTCCTGGCAGGCGTGCCCCGAGACGTGGATCTTCTCGAGGCTCTCGTACACGACGTCCGCCCCCAATTTGAAGAGGTTGTTGATGACGCGGTAGATCATGCGCTCGTTGCCGGGGATGGGGCTCGCGGAGATGATGATGGTGTCGTTTGCGCCGATCGTCACCTTGTTGAACTCCCCCGCCGCCATGCGTGTAAGCGCCGACATCGGCTCCCCCTGCGACCCTGTGGAGACGATGACGAGTTCCCTGTCGAAGTAGTTCTTCGCTTTCTCCACGTCCACGAGCACGCCTTCGGGGATGGAGATCTCGCCGATCTTCGCCGCCGCCTCCACGACGTTGAACATGCTGCGCCCCGAGAGCGCCACCTTGCGGCGGAACTTCACGGCGATATCGATGATCTGTTGCAGGCGGTGCACGTTGGAGGCGAACGTCGCGATGACGATGCGCCTGTCCGCATTCTCGGCGAAGAGGTGTTCGAGGGTGGTGCCCACCACCTTTTCACTCATGGTGAACCCGGGGCGCTCGATGTTGGTGCTCTCCCCGAGGTATAAAAGCACGCCCTGCTTGCCGTATTCGGCGATCTCCTCGAGGTCGATGGGGCTGCCCGCCACGGGGGTCAGGTCGATCTTGAAGTCCCCGCTGTGGAAGATGATGCCGTACGGCGTCTCGATCGCAAACGCAAGCGCGCCCGCGATGGAGTGGTTGACGTTGACGCAATTTACGGTGAAAGCCCCCGCCTTGATCTTGTCCTTGGGCTTCACGGTGCGCTCGACGACGCTGTTCATGCGGTGTTCGCGCAGCTTGTTGTCCACGAGCGCGAGCGTCAGTTTGGTGCCGTAGAGCGGCGTATCGGGCAAAAGCTCCTTCATGAGATAGGGCACGCCGCCGATGTGATCCTCGTGCCCGTGCGTCAAGAACACGCCGCGGATCTTCTGCCTGTTCTGTACGAGGTAGGTGATGTCGGGAAACACGAGGTCGACCCCGGGCATCTCCTCCGTGGGGAAGATCGTCCCCGCGTCGATCACGATGATGTCGTTCCCGTATTCGAGCGCGGTCATGTTCTTGCCGATCTCGCCCACGCCGCCGAAAAAGAGCACCTTCACGGGCTTTTTACGGGCCTTCTTGTTCTTGTCCGCCGCCGCGGAAGCCGCCTTGGGAGGCGTCTTTGCGGGCGATTTTGCGGGCGATTTGGCGGAACTTGCCGCCTTTGCCGCCGTGCCTGCGCCCTTTGCGGGCGATTTGGCTGTCTTGTTCTGCTTCTTGTCCGTCGCCGCGGCGAGCTTGGTTCCCCTGCCCTTTGCACGCGACTTCGGCCTGCGGACGAGCCCCGCTTCCGCCATCGCTTCGGGCGTACGCTGTTCGCCGAGGCTGCGGGGTCTTGCGTCCTTTTCCGCGCCCTGTCCCTGTCTGCGGTTGTATTCCTCGATGCCGTTCAAAATGGCGAGCTCGATGGCGCGTTTGTCGTTTTTGTTGTCTTTTTTCAAATTTTGCTCCTTGTCATGAAATCGCCGTGTACACAAAGAGAGCCGCTATTCAAGGCTCTCTGTGTTTCTCGGCGGTATATTAGAAATCCAGATCCGATTTTTCCACGATCGCTGTCTTGATGAGCCCCTCCGCGAGCAGTTCTTCCTCGCTGCGGTAGGCGTACTGCGCCGCATAGTCTATGGGCGGCTTCTCCTCGCCCACCGCGCCGTTCTTCTCCATGAGAAGGGCGACGAGGCGGATCGCCCGTTTCAAGGCGACGTTGCTCTTGATTTTTACCATCATGGGCGTCTTTTCATACATCTTGGTATCGCCCGCAAACTTCTGGTGATACACCGTCTCGGGGAACTCCTCGGGGTTGAGCGCAACGTAGAGGCAGAGCGTTCTCCCGCGGATGCCGATCTTCGCCACCGTCTCCCCCTTCAGGGTGAAGCGGTCGTTCGACCAGCTCACCTGCGACGCCGCCTTCTGGTAGGCGAGCAGCGCATTCTTGAGCTCGCTGTAATAGTCCTTCACGTCGTCCTCGCTCTCGATGATCTTGGCGATGAAGCTGCGCTTGTAGCGGGTCATCATGCCCTCGGGCGGGGCGGGAACGGCAACGGCGACCGCGGGGGCGGGCTCCGCCTTCCCCTTCTTTGCAGCCGCCTTCTTCGGCGGCTCCGCAACAGCGGCGGCAGCGGCGGCGATCTCCGCGCCCTGCTCCTCCTCGGCCTCGGGCTCTTCGAACTCTTCCTCCGCAACGCGCTCGATAAGTTCGGGCTCCTCCCTGCGGAGAAGTTCGGCAACGCGCTCGGCGATGCGCTCGATGCTCTCCTCGGCGATGCGTATCTCGGCGTCCTGCGTCAGGGCGGCGACGACGCGCTCTGCGATAAGGTCGTAGTCGGTCAGCGGCAAGCTCTCGGCAACGCGGTCGGCAATGGCGTTCTCGTCGGTCTGCGGAAGGACGGCGGCAATGCGCTCTGCAAGCCTCGCCTCGTCCGCCTGCGGAAGCGCGGCGACCACTTTGTCGGCGATGAGATCGTAATCGGTCTCGGGAATGGCGGTCGCGATCTTCTCGGCGAGCAGTTCGTAATCGAAGGCATCGTCGTTGAAGGCGGGCGCCTTGTCCTCCGCGGGGGTTGCGGGCTCCGCAACGGAGACGGCCTCCGCAGCCTCCTCCGCGGGCTCCGAGACGACCTCCATCGCCGGCTTTTCGGCCGCTTCGCCCGCCTGCGCCTCTGCCTCGGCCTGCGCCTCTTCGGCTCCGCCCTGTGCGGAGAGCCGCGCCGCAACTTTTTCGGCGAGCGCGTCATAATCTATATTTTGGGGAGCGCCCGCGCCGAGCTCGCCCAATTTGCGGTCGAAGTGCTCGGCGAGGCGGTCGAACACCTGCGCCGCCTGCGCCCGGACTTCCTCGAGGAGGGCGTCGCGCATGCCGTTGCGCTCCTGGCTGTTGTAGTCGTAGATCGCGCTGCTCTGCTGCGCCACATAGCGAAGTTCGGCGCGCAGCGACTCCACGCCCGTGCGGAATTCCTCGGCGAGCGCCTCGTACGCGTCCGCCTGCTGTGCGGAGTTGTACTGAAGTTCGCGCTGTACCGACTGGCGGACTTCGTCGATCTTCCCGGCTACGCCGTTGTACATTCCCTCGAGGAGGAGAGATTTTCTATCTTCATTGTTTTTGTAATCGTCCATGGATGACCTCGCTTCCCGCCCTGCGGGAGAGTTTCTCACAAATCCATTTTACAACAAAACGGCGCAAAAGGCAATATTTTTTCCCACTTTTTTGGCGGCAGCAGCGAAGTTTTTTGCGCCGATGTCGGCGAATTTTGCGAAATACCAAAGAAATCCCGCACAGGCGGGGCAAACGCTTGTCAAAAAAAGCCAAAGGCGGTATAATGTCAACGATATACAATTATTCGCTTGGGAGGAGATACCATGAGAGCTTACAACTTTGCGGCGGGGCCTTCCACCCTGCCTCTCGAGGTGCTTCAAGAGGCGCAGCGCGACCTCTTGGATTTTCAGGGAACGGGGATGTCGGTCACGGAGATTTCCCACCGCAACAAAAAGTTCGAAGCCATCGTCGAAGAGGGCGAAGCCCTGCTGCGCGAGCTTCTGAATATTCCCGAAAATTATGCAGTCATTTTCGTGCAGGGCGGCGCCAGCCAGCAGTTCGCGGCCGTCCCGCTCAATCTCATGCACGGGGGAAAGGCCGACTACGTCGTCACGGGCAACTTCGCAAAGAAGGCGTTCGAGGAGGGAAAAATCTACGGGGACGCCCAATGCGTCGCCTCCTCGGAGGACAAAGTTTACACCTACATCCCAGACGTGAAGAATATCCCCTTCCGCAAAGGGACAGACTACGTACATATCTGCTCCAACAACACCATCTTCGGCACGCGGTACGCGGAATTTCCCGAGACGGAAGCCCCCCTCGTCGCCGATATGTCCTCTGAAATTCTCTCCCGCGAGATAGACGTCAACAAGTTCGGCGTCATCTATGCGGGCGCACAGAAGAACCTCGCCCCCGCGGGCGTCACCATCGTCATCGCCCGCCGCGACCTGATCCAATCCCCTCTGCCCATCTGCCCCACCCTGCTCAAGTGGAAGGTGCAGGACGAAAACAACAGCCTCTACAACACCCCGCCGTGCTTCCCCATCTACATCGCTACGCTTGTTCTTCGGCGTCTCAAAGCGCTCGGCGGCGTCAAGGCGATGAACGAGATCGACGAGTACAAGGCAGGGCTCTTGTACGACTTTATCGATAGCTCCCCCTACTACACCAACAGGGTGGAGAAGAAGTACCGCTCCATCATGAACGTGCCCTTCGTCACCCCGTCCAAGGAGGCGGACGAAAAGTTCGTCAAGGAGGCGGCGGCCGCGGGGCTCGTCTCGCTCAAGGGGCACAGGCTCGTGGGCGGCATGCGGGCGTCCATCTACAACGCGATGCCCGTCGAGGGCGTCAAGGCGCTCATCGGGTTTATGAAGAAGTTCGAAAAGGAGAATGCGTAAATGAAGATCCAAAAGCTCAACGCCATCAGCCCCGCCGCCGACGAGGTGTTCCGCGGCTACGAATACTCGGAGACGGTGCAGGAGCCCCACGGCGTCATCGTGCGCTCCTATAACATGCACGACTATCCCCTCGGCGACGCCCTCCTCGCCGTCGCACGGGCGGGCGCAGGCGTCAACAACATCCCCGTCGCAAAGTGCACGGAAAAGGGCGTCGTCGTGTTCAACACCCCCGGCGCCAACGCCAACGCCGTCAAGGAGCTCGTGCTTTGCGAACTCTTCTTGGGCGGCAGAAAGGTCGTCGACGGCGCAAATTGGGCGCAGAGCCTGAAGGGCAAGGCGGACATCGCAAAGCTCGTCGAAAAGGGCAAAGGTAAGTTTGTCGGGCAGGAACTCCTCGGCAAGAAGCTCGGCGTCATCGGCCTCGGGGCCATCGGCGCCATGGTCGCCAACGCCGCCATCCACCTCGGCATGCAGGTCGCGGGCTACGACCCCTTCATCTCCATCAAGAGCGCGTGGCTCATCAACCGCCGCGTGGAGTTCACGTCGGACTTGAAGGAGCTCCTCGCCACATGCGACTTCATCACCGTCCACGTCCCCCTTACGCCCGATACCGAGGCGATGTTCAACAAAAAGACGCTGGAAGGCTGCAAGGACGGCGTCGTTCTCATCAACAATTCCCGCGGCGAGCTCGTCGTGAGCGATGACATGGTCGAGGCCGTCAAGCGCGGCAAGGTCTCGCGGTACATCACCGACTTCCCCGACGAGACCCTCTTGGGCGTTGAAAATATTTTGTGCGTGCCCCATTTGGGCGCGAGCACGCCCGAGGCGGAGGATAACTGCGCCTACATGGCGGCAAAGCAGCTCGTGGACTATTTGGAAAACGGAAATATTGTTAACAGTGTTAACTATCCGTCGGTGTCCCTGCCGAGAAACAGCGCCGCGAGATTGTGCGTGCACCACAAGAACATCAAGGAAATTTTGTCGAAGATCCTCTCCGTCGTGTCGTCGCAGGGCGTCAACATCGCGCACATGGCGGATCAGAGCAAGGGCGAGTACGCCTATCTCATTATGGATTTGGACGAAGTCCCCTCCTCCGCGACCGTAGAACTCATCGCCGCCATCCCCGGCGTCCTCCGCACCCGCCTGTTGTAACCTTTTCCCTTGAGGGGGGAAGGTGTCACCGCAGGTGACGGATGAGGTGTCATACTAATTTGTCATTTCGAGCAGGAGAGCCCGACCGCATTCGCGGTCGGGCTCTCCGTGTCGAGAAATCTCTACCTTATTCCCCCCAACCCACCGCGCCCCGCTCTCTTGCCCTCCCCTTGCGTCAAGGGGAGGGGTAGGGGTGGGGATCCGCCCTTATCCTCCCACCGCACTACGCCCCGCCGCCCCCCTTGCCTTCCCCTCCGAGGGGAAGGTGGCGCGCCGTCCTTGCGCGCCGAAAGGGGTGTCGTTTCGCCGCCCGCCCCGCGCCCGCCGCATCTCCATTCCTATACGGAGCGCCCGACCGCATTCGCGGTCGGGCGCTCCATGTCGAGAAATCTCAATCTTGAATGTTTTTTAAGATATCGGGGTATTCGCTATGCAATTCTTTTTCGCAATCTTCTT
>CANRFD010000078.1 GCA_947629845.1 uncultured Clostridia bacterium | reverse complement strand
TGCACGAAGGCCTCCGTCTCGATGACGCGGGAGATCTCCGCGATGTCGGCAAGCGGGGTCTCGCGGGCGAGCACGACGCGGGAAAACCCGCAGCGTTTTGCGATTTCCGCGCCATAGACGTTGCAGCAGCCCCCCTGCGTGGAGAGGTGCAGCGTCATCTGCGGGTAGAGCCGCTTGAGCTCCCGCCCGAGAAAGACGTCCTGTATGAGAATGGCGTCGGCGCCCGCGTTCCATGCGGCGACAGCGGCGGCGAAGAAATCGTCCGTCTCGGCGTCCTTTACGAGGGTGTTGAGCGCGACGTACACCGACGCCCCGAGAAGGTGCGCATGCGCCGCCACCCGCCCGAGCGCCGAAACGTCAAAATTTTCCGCGGCAGAACGCGCGGAAAACCGTGTAAGTCCGAGATATACGGCGTCGGCGCCCGCGTTGAGCGCGGCATACGCCGACTGTTCGTCCCCCGCGGGGGCGAGGATTTCGGGGCTCATCTTCCGATCGTGCGCTGGATGAGCTCCTGCGCGGCGTCGTAGCCCATGTCCTTCAGCCTGTGGTTGCGCGCTGCCACCTCGATGAGAATGGCGAGGTTGCGGCCGGGGGAGACGGGCACCGTGAGCCGCGGCACCTGCACGCCGAGGATCTCTTCGACGTCCCCCTCTCCGCCGAGACGGTCGTACTCCTTGCCCTGCTTCCAGTGCTCGAGGCGGATGACGAGCTCCACTTCCTTCTCGGAGAGGACGGAGCCCGAACCGTACATGTTCTTCACATTGATGATGCCGATGCCGCGCAGCTCCATGAAGTAGCGGATGCGCTCGGGCGAGGAGCCGACAAGCCCCTTCTCCGTGCGCTTGATGACGACGGAATCGTCGGCGACGAGGCGGTGGCCGCGCTTAATGAGCTCCATCGCCGTCTCGCTCTTGCCCACGCCGCTCTCCCCCGTGAGAAGGATGCCGGCACCGAACACGTCCAATAGTCCCGCGTGCACGGTGGTGGCGGGCGCGAGCAATCTGCCGAGGTAGAGGCAGAGGTCGGCCATGATGCTCGTCGTCATCTTGCCCGTACGGAACACGGGCGTGCCGGACTTTCTTACGCACTCCATGAACTCGGGCAGGACGGGCAGGTCGCGTGCGAAGATGACGCAGGGCACCTGACCGCAGTCGAAGAGCTTGCCGATCTTCTCCGTGCGCTCCTCCGGAGAGAGCGAACGCATGTACTCGTGCTCGGTGAGCCCGATGAGCATGATGCGCTGCGCCTCGTAATAGTGGAAAAATCCTGCGAGGCGCAGCCCCGGCCTGTCGACGCTGGTGTTGGTGAGCGTGATGATCCCCCTTCCCGCATACAACAGCTCGAGATTGAGATCGTAGGCGAATTGGTCGAGCATTACCGTTTCGTGCGGCAAGACATCGTTCATGACATTTCCCCCATAGCGAAATTTTCCAGTGCGTAGGCGACGCCGTCCTCCTCGAAGGAGGGAACGACGACGGCCTCGCGCTTCAGTTCTTCCTCTGCGTTTTCCACGGCGAACTTTCCGCCCGCCGCGCGGAGCATGGGCAGGTCGTTGAGCTGATCCCCGATGGCGGCGACGCGCTCCCGCTCCACCCCGTAGTACTCGGCGAGAAATTGCACCGCCGACGCCTTATCCTGCCCCGCGGGCATGATCTCGACGAGCCAATCGGAGGAACAGGTGACGAAAAACCCCTCCCCGAGCGCCGCCGAGAGACGGGCGGCGAGCGCGGCCTTCTTCTCCGGCTCCAACATGGCGAGCACTTTGACGACGCGCGGATGGCGCTCTTCGATAAAGGACGAGAGCTGCCCGATGACCGCCGTGCGCCTGACGCGGCAGATGTCTTCATAGACGCGGAGGAGCTCGTCGTCGCGGTTGCTGTAGAGCGCGTTCACCGTGTAGATGTGGATGTGGCATCCCTCCGCCTCGAGCGCACGCACGGCGCGAAGGGCGTCCTTCTCGGTAAAACCGTCGTCCTTTAACAGTTCGCCCGTGGCGATATCGGCAATGGTGGCGCCCTGATAGGCGACGACGAGACCCTCGGTCAGACCGAGCTCCTTGAGCCGCGGTAGGATGGAGGTGAGCATGCGCCCCGTGCACACGGCAAAGACGCCGCCCGCCGCGCGGTAACGCCCGATGGCTTGAATGTTCCTTTGTGAGACCGTGCCGTCGCTCCGCACGAGCGTGCCGTCGAAATCGGACAGAAAAAGCTGATATTTCATAATGTATCCAGATAGCGTTTGATGCGTTTTGCAAGTTCGGGGCCGACGCCCTCCGCCGTTGCGAGCTCGGCTTCGCTTGCGCCGACGATCCTGTCGAGCGTGCCGAACCGCCGCATCAGCGCCTCCCGCTTGCGCTTCCCCACCCCGTCGATCTCCTCGAGCACCGAAGAGAGCGAGCGCTTGGAGTGCAGGTTGCGGAAATATGTGATGGCGAAGCGGTGCGCCTCGTCGCGGATGCGCTGCAGCGTCTTTAAGGCGTAGTCCCGCCTGTCGAGCCGAACGGCCTCGTCCCGCTGCAGGGTGAACACCTCTTCCTCCTGCTTGGCGAGGGCGATCAGGTCGATGTTTTCCACCCCCATGTCGTCAAAAACCTGTTTTACAGAGGAGAGCTGACCCTTGCCGCCGTCGATGACGATGAGATCGGGCTTGGGGAATTTTTCCTCCTCGTCGGTGCCGAGCTTTTTGAGCCGCCGCGTGAGAACTTCCTGCAGGGAGGCGAAGTCGTTCGCGCCCTCCACCGTCTTGATGCGGAAGCGGCGGTACTCGTATTTATCCGCCTCGCCGTCGGTGAACACCACCATGCTGCCCACCTTGTCCACGCCCGAGATATCCGAGATATCGTAGCACTCCATGCGGCGGGGGTAACGCGCCAAACCGAGCAGCGTTTGCAGCCTTTCGCATGCGCTGCGGGTCATATCGTTCTTGTGGGCGATGGCGGAGACCGACTTTTCGAGGTACTCCTTGGCGTTCTTGGCCGCCATGCCGGCGAGCTCGCGGCGGATCCCCGCCTTGGGGCGCACGAGCTCCACCTTCTTCCCCCGCTTCTCCCGCGCGTAGGCGAGGAAGAGGGCGTCGTCCAATTCGCCGTCGACGATGAGTTCGTGGGGCAACTCGTGGGCGGTGTAGTACTGCGTGAGAAAACTTGTGAAGCTCTCGCCGTTCTCCCCCGCCCCCTCTTCGAGCGGGAAGTTGCGGCTGCCCTGCATGACGCCCTTGCGCGTGACGAGCAGGCTGATGCACGCGTACAGGCCGTTGGAGGAGATCGCCCAGATGTCGGCGTCGACGTCGCGCGGCATCGCCGTGATGCGCCGCAGCTTGAGCCCCGCCAGCATGTTGATCTTGTTGCGGTAGTCGAGCGCGAGTTCGAATTGCTCCTCCTCGGCGAATTTTTCCATCTTTTCGCGGAGGATGCGTTCCGCCTCCTCGTAGTCGCCAGAGAGGAAGCCGATCGCCTTTTCCACGCGCGCGGCGTATTCTTCCCTCGTCACGAGGTGGGCGCACGGCGCGAGGCAGCGGTGCAGGTGGTAGTTGAGACAGGGTTTTTTCTCCTTCCCCGTGACGGCGACGCCGCAGGTGCGGATGTTGTAGACCTTCGCGCAGACGTCGACGATATCCTTGCAGCTGATGCCCTGCATGAAGGGGCCGAAATACCTGCCGTCCTTCTTGACGCGGCGGGTGATGGAGATGCGCGGAAATTCCTCCTTGGTGTGCAATTTGATGTACGGGTACGTCTTATCGTCCTTGAGAAGGATGTTGTATTTGGGCTTGTACTTTTTGATGTAGGTGTTTTCGAGGGAGAGGGCGTCTACCTCGGAGGGCGTGACGACATAGGAAAAATCGGCGATCTGTGCCACCATCGCCTGTACTTTTGCCGGCTTGTCCGTAGAATGGAAATATTGCCGCACGCGGTTTTTCAGGACGCGCGCCTTGCCGACGTAGATGACGGCGCCGTCCTTATCGAGCATGATGTACACGCCGGGCGAATCGGGCAAGAGTTTGAGTTTTTCGCGCAGTACGCTTTCTCCCATACTACCATTATACACGACTTTGCACGGATTTTCAACTCTTTCACGCAATTTCGCGGCCGTTCTTTTGGGGGAGAAGGGCGCGGCGGCGTCAGTTTTTTCCGTCGATGAGTTTGGCGCAGACGGCGCAGTAGCCGCGCTCGTCGAGGGGCAAAACCGACAGCGTTTGCTTTAATTCGCTGCGGATCGCACGGTGGACGGGGGTGTTGCAGAAGCCCTCTTCGTCGATGGTGGGGCTGTAGCCCGCGTGGCCGCAGAGCTTGCAGGTGTTGATGTATTTTTTGGCGGAGGGGTTCCATTCCTCCACATACAGCGAATATCCGCGCTTTGTTTGCTTGCTGTGTGACATGGTTTGCGGCGGGCGCCTCCTTTTTGCGACTATTTTAGCACACTGCGGGGAGAATTGCAAGGGGGGAGACGGGAATGTTTGGGGAGACGGGGTGGGAATATATGCGGAGGGACGGCAAGGGGCAATTCGGCTGATCGGGGAAGATTCACTCGGCTCCTTCGGAGCCTCGGAATGAGGAGGACGGGCGGTTCGCTGGATATGGGCGTGCCCCACCCCCGTCCCTATGGGACACCCCCTCCCCGGGAGGGGGCAAGGGGGGGTAAGGCGGGTGAAAAAATTCCGCCCGAGGGGCGGAAAAGGGATTTGGTATATTGGGGTGTTGGAGTGTTAAGATGTTGGGGTGCTTGGGGTGTTAAGATGTTGGGGATTGGGTGTCGGGGCGCTCGGGCGTTATGCCGATTGTTTGTAGACGAGCTTGGGTTTGGCGCCCTTCAGCACGCAGTCGCGCGTGATGATGACTTCCTCCACGTTCTTTTCCGACGGGATGTCGAACATGACGTCGGTCATGAGCCCCTCGATGATGGTGCGGAGCCCGCGCGCGCCCGTTTTCAGCCGTATCGCGGTGTTGGCGATCTCGCGCACGGCGCCGTCTTCCACGGTCAGCTTTACGCCGTCTAACCCCACCAGCTTTTGGTACTGCTTGATGATGGCGTTCCGCGGCTGCGTGAGAATGTTCACCAGCGCGTTTTCATCGAGCGCCTGCAGCGCTACCACGATGGGGATGCGGCCGACGAACTCGGGAATGAGCCCGAATTTGGTGAGATCCTGCGGCTTGACGTCGTCGAGAAGGGTGTAGTCCACCTCGTTCTCGCCGAGCTTCACCTTGCCGCCGAAGCCGAGGCCGGAGTCGTCCTTCCTCGCGCTGACGATCTTATCGAGCCCGACGAACGCCCCGCCGCAGATGAAGAGGATGTTCGTGGTGTCGATGCGCATGCAGTCCTGCTGGGGGTGCTTTCTGCCGCCCTGCGGGGGGACGTTGGCGACGGTGCTCTCGATGATCTTGAGAAGCGCCTGCTGGACGCCTTCGCCCGAGACGTCGCGCGTGATGGAGACGTTCTCCCCCTTGCGTGCGATCTTATCGATCTCGTCGATGTAGATGATGCCGCGCTGGGCGCGTTCGATGTTGTAGTCGGCATTCTGGATGAGCTTTAAGAGGATGTTTTCGACGTCCTCGCCGACGTAGCCCGCCTCGGTGAGCGTGGTGGCGTCGCTCGTGGCGAAGGGCACGTTGAGAATGCGCGCGAGGGTGCGGGCGAGCAGCGTCTTTCCGCTGCCCGTGGGACCGAGGAGCAGAATGTTGCTCTTCTCGATCTCTACGTCGTCGTCCTTGGCGCCCCCTTCCGCCATCGCGTTGATGCGCTTGTAGTGGTTGTACACCGCCACCGAGAGGACGCGCTTGGCCTTGTCTTGCCCGATGATGTACTTATCGAGCTCCTCTTTGATCTCCGCGGGCTTTTTGAGCTCCACGGGTTCGAACCCGGAATCGGGCGTCTTGTCGAGCATGTCGCGGCAGAGCTCGATGCACTCGTCGCAGATAAAGACCCCGTCCGGGCCGGCGATGAGCTTCTTCGTCTTTGCCTTTTCTTTGCCGCAAAATGAGCAGTGTTGTTCGTATTTACTCATAATACCTCGTGTTTTTCGTTGAATTTCTTTTTCGCTTGCGCTCCTTACGGGCGCATGCGTAAAAATAAATTCAACGAGGAATGTAACGTTTTTGGGATATCAGGTCAGTCGTCGCGGTACTTCGCCCCTGTGGGGCTACTTCGCCGAAG
>CANRFD010000077.1 GCA_947629845.1 uncultured Clostridia bacterium | reverse complement strand
ATTCGCTAAATTATAAAAGTAAATCCGAACCATTCACTCGTTACGAGTATTTGGTTCGGATTATACTGACTTGGTGCACCTGCGCATAGTCGAACACGGCGATCTCCTTGGCGGGCGCCTGCCTGTACGCCGCCGTGATAAAGAACTGTCCGCCCGTCGCCGCCGCGCCCGCGAGCAGCAGCCAAAGGAGCTGAATTGGCGACATGGGGTCGTAAAACGCGATAAAAAAGGGCAGGGAGACGACGGTGGAAAAGAGCGCAAACAGAAATACGGTCATGACGCCGCGTTCGCCCTTCACGGCGAGAATGCGCACGCACACATAGGCGAACCCCGCGCACGCGCCGCTCATAAAGCCCGAGAGCGCGGGGAGAACTTCGAGGTCGAAGTGCGGATCGACGACGCACATCGCGCCCGCAAACGCGACGAGCACGAAGATGACCTCGGGGATGGCGGGCTTCTCCCTTAAGAGGAACACCGAAAAGAGGATGGCGAAGAAGGGGGAGAGCTTGTTGAGAATGGAGGCGTCCGAGATGCTCGCGAGGTTGTCGATGGCGTAAAAATTGAGTATGACGCCCAAAAATCCGACGGCAGAACGCAGAAAAAACCACAACAGGTTGCGTTTTTCACGGATATGGAACTTTTCTTTCTGAAAAAGCAGGAGGAAAAAGACCACGACGACGGTGAGCGCGTTGCGGAAGAATACCTTCTGCATGAGCGGCAGATCGCCCGCCAAATTGACAAAGAGGTTCATCGCCGCAAAGCACGCCGCCGCGCCGAGGATGTATAAAATGCCGAGGCTCTTTTTCAGGGAAATTTTCACGCAATTCATTATATGCACAAGTGTGCAAAAAGTCAAACGGTTGACCTGTTTGCGGTTTTGTGCTATAATTGCGGCATGAAAGTGAAGATCACGGCGGTAAAACGGAGCGAATATCCCGAGCTCATGGCCCGGTACGAGAACCCCATTCAGGACGCCTGCAATGTTGCCGTCGGGCAGGTGTTCCTCTCGGAGAACGGCGAAAAGCCCCAAGGCCTCTGCGACGGCGCATGGGAGAGCATGGCGAGGTTTGTAAGGGAGCTCGCGGCGGGCGGCGGCAACTTTTACGGCGGTTGGATGAAGGACGCGCATTCGGCGATGATCTCCTGCAACGACGGCTTCCGCCCCGTAAGCTTTTATTTGGAAGTCACAAAATAGTTGTGTTGCAGCCCGTGCGTTCCGCGCGGACGGTGATAGTATAGGCGCCCCTCCCCCTGCCTCCCCGCGGCGCAGCCGCGGGGAGGGCAGGGGGAGGAGCACATTCGTTTTTGTGGGCGGGAAGGAAAACGGCGGGGGCATGTTTTTGCCGAAAATTTTATAAATTTCTTGCAATTTCCGTGCGGGCATGGTATACTGAATTTGCGCCACAATAGAATAATTTATTTGATAGATGGTTACAACAGGCATAGTTGTATCCTATTTTCCATCTATCAATTATAAGGAAAAACTATTGTGGCGCAACACATCGGGATACTCCATGCGGGCGTTCCCTTTGTGGAGCGTCCTTATTTTTTGCCCGCAAAAAAACAAAAGGAGAAAAAAGATGAACGAAAACGAAAACAAGACGATCATGTATTGCTATCGCTGCAGAAAATGTACGATGGTATGGAATGGGCATATGGGGATAATAAACCAACAGGGGTATTATTGTCATTGCTATAAATGCGGCAGTCCGTCCATTAAGTTTTTTCATATCGATAATGGCAAAATCACGACGGAAGAGCCGCCGATTGAAAACGCCGTTGTATTGTCGGAGAAAAATGTTCCCGCAAATGTGCCCCATGGGGATGTTTTGGGCGAATTATATGCGATCCGTAGCGCGATGGCGATGATTTCCAAAAATATAGATGATATCGAATGCGCGGAGTCGGTTTTTATCAAGATTTATGGTAATGAGTATTTCAAACAAAAATTGGAAGCAGCTTTTGATTTTGCTTTTAAGCAATATATGGGCAAATGGCAAAAATATTATGTTCCCACGATTATTGAGAAAGACCGGAAACTAATAGAAGAAAAAGAGAAGAATAAAGAAAAATTACAACAACGCATTGGTAATTTAAGGAATACAAAGGTCGGATTTTTTCAAGGGCTTAAAAAGAAGAGAGAGATAAAGTCTTTGGAAGCGGAATTAGAAAGACTTGAACGTAGTATCAATGCTGATAGGGCGCACATCGAACAGGTCGAAAAAGAGACGCAAGTCAAGGGGAAAGCTCGATATGATTACGAACATTTATTTTGCGTCCATTGTACGTTCCTCTCTCCTTGGGATTTCCCCGAGCGAGTGTATTATTTGGAATCGAGAGATATCGAAGCACTGAAAGAATTTCAATCAGATTATATCAGCTTAAAGCTGTACCTTTCCAAATTGGACACGTCAGGTTTTTATGCGAAAACCGTATCAGCCATTACCAAGTTTATGTCGCAGGAGGAAAAGGACGATCTGGAAAGGGAGAGGCAGGAGCGGCTGGAAGGTTCCCGTCAGCTTGTGGAAGCGGCGAGGGCGGCCTATAAAATCATCGATTTCCGCGATTGGAAAAACGTCGATCTGCTCATTTACTATTTCGAAACGGGGCGCGCGGACGATTTGAAAGAGGCGCTGCAGCTCGTGGACAGGCAGCTTCAAACCAATCAGATCGTCGAAGCGATCAACATGGCGTCCGCCGAGATCGGCAAGACCATCCGCCAATCCATGGAGGCGCTGGGCGGGGCGTTGGCGCAGTCCTTCTCCCTGCTCTCCGCGCAGATACAGGCGCAGGGGCAGGCGATACAGGCCGCCGTCAGCCAACAGACTGCGGCGATCAACGAGTACGGCGCCGCGCAGGTCAACAACCAGAGAATGGCAAACGCGCTGCTCTCGAGCATCGACAAATCAAGCGCGCGGCTCGCAGAAGATATGGATCGGCAGATGAAAGAGGTCTATCATATCAATTGAACTTTTCCGAACCGACGGAATATCGCAAAACATGTGATGCCTCCACCCCCTGATTGCGGCGGCAGGTACCGCCGTAATCCCATTCGGCGAGGCCACGCCTCCTGTCGCAGCGCGCTTACAGCCCACAGGGCTGTTAAGCATGGTGCGCCGCTCCACCCCTCCCGCGGAGGGGGGGCAAGAGACGGGCGGCACATGGGAAGATCTCCTCCGTTCCTGCGGAACGTCGAGATGAGGACACTGTGGGCGGAGCAGGATATTCAGACCCGCAGTATAAATACGTCACCCTGCCCCGTGCGCACGTATTATGTCGTCGAAGCGCGGCACTAGGAGCGTAGCGACGAAGTAGCGTAGTCGAGGGATGACCGCATTATAATAAGGATATGTTTCGACACGCCCGCCGCAAGGACAGCGGCGGGCGGCTACTTCGCCCCCTGTGGGGCTCGTGCCGCGCTTAGTAGACGAATGGTGCGCGCGGGGCAACATGACGTAATTTGTATGGCGGGGTGGGAAAATGTCATTTCGAGCGGAGTGAAGCGGAGTCGAGAAATCTCAAATAAGGTAGAGATGTCTACTTCGCCCTGTGGGGGGCTACTTCGTCGCTTTGCTCCTCGTGCCGCGCTTAGTAGACGAATAGTGCGCGCGGGGCGTGCCGCGCTTAGTAGCCGGATAGTGCGCGCGGGGCAACATGACGTGATTTATATGACACCCCTTCAGTCTCGGCTAAGGCCTCGACAGCTCCCCCTCGAGGGGGAGCCAAGACAGGGGCGCGGAGCAGGATGACGTGATTATGGCTCAATCCCCATCACCGCCTGCGACGGAGCTTCAGCACAAGGCACGCCTGCGGCGCCCTTTGCAAAAGGGGAGAACTTACGAGCTGGGACGGGCGGGAATAAAAGGGGGTCGGGGAGGTTGCAAAGTGGGGCGAAAGGGCGGAAATTAGTATAACGAATGTTATATAACGTATGTTATAATAACGGTGTTATTTTTCGAGGCAAGGAAAAACCGCCCGTGAAGGGCGGTTTTTGGATTTTGGTAGTCAAACCTCGACAGGTCTCGGCGGGGAAAAACCGAGAGGCCGTGGCGGGGCAGACCCGAGAGGTCTCGGCGGGTCAGACGCGAGGGTCGGGGTTGTAGGAGGTGTGCAGCACCTCGTGCGCCTTGTGGCTGTTGGGCGCCCCGAAGTATTCCTTATAGATCGTCTCGATGACGGGCGACTCGGACGAGCGGCGAACGGTGTTCTTCTTGTCGCTCTTGTAGAGGGCCTTCGCGCGGAGGTCTTTCAGGTTCAGGGAGTTGCGCATGCTGTCCGGCAAGGTGGGCTGGCCGCCGCCGTTCACGCAGCCGCCGGGGCACGCCATGATCTCGACGAAGTCGTAGTGGCGTTTGCCGCTCTTGATGCCTTCGAGAATGGTCTTGGCATTGCCGAGGCCGCTGGCGACGGCGACGCGGACGGTGACGCCCGCGACCTTATACGTCGCTTCTTTGATGGGGGCGGTGCCGCGCACCTTGGTGAAGTCGACGAGCTCGAAGCTGCCGTCGAGCATCTGCGCCGCCACGCGGAGCGCCGCTTCCATTACGCCGCCCGTTGCGCCGAAGATGGTACCGCCGCCCGAGCAGGTGGCGAAGGGATCGTCGAACTGTTCTTCAGGCAGCTCATTGAACCGGATGCCGGCGACCTTGATCATCTTCGCGAGTTCGCGGGTGGTGATGGCGGCGTCGACCTCGCCCTTCATCTCGGGGCGATGGCACTCGTACTTCTTGGCCGTGCAGGGAATGACGGAGACGACATAGAGATCCTTGGGATCGATGCCGTTCTTCTCGCAATAATAGGTCTTTAACAGGCCGCCGAACATCTCCTGCGGGGACTTGCAGGTGGAGAGGTTGGGGATAAATTCGGGATATTTCTGTTCCACGAACTTGACCCAGCCGGGGCAGCAGGAGGTGAACATGGGCATCGTGCCGCCCTGTTTGATGCGGTTGATGAGCTCGGTCGCCTCCTCCATGATGGTAAGGTCGGCGGTGACGTCCATGTTGAACACTTCCACGTCGCCGAGCCGCCTGATGGCAGCGACCATCTTGCCCTCGACGTTGGTGCCCACGGGGTTGCCGAACGCCTCGCCGAGCGTGGCGCGGACGGAGGGAGCGGTGAAGAACACGACCTTCTTCTGCGGATCGCGGATGGCCGCCCACACCTCGTCGACGGTGGTGCGCTCCTTGAGCGCTCCGACGGGGCAGGCGACGATGCACTGGCCGCAGCCGACGCAGACCGATTCCATCAGCGACATCTCGAATGCGCTGCCGATGTGCACCGCGTAGCCTCTGCCGATGGGGCCGATGGCGCCCACCGCCTGCTTCTGGCACGCCGCGACGCAGCGGTTGCAGTTGATGCACTTATCCCTGTCGCGTACGACGTAGGGGGCGGAGTAGTCGATCTCGTGCGTCATGGGTTCGCCCTCGAAGAAGTTGGGGTCGCACCCGTACTCGACGGAGAGGCGCTGCAGTTCGCAGTTGCCCGCTCTCTCGCAAGCGAGGCACTCCTTCTTGTGTTTGGAAAGCATGAGCTCGAGGGTCATCTGCCTCGACTTTCTGCATTTTTCGGTGTTCGTCTGCACTTCCATGCCCTCGGCGACGGGATACACGCACGCCGCGACGAGCCCGCGCGCGCCCGTGGCTTCCACGAGGCACATGCGGCAGGAGCCGACGCAGCTCACGTCCTTTAAGTAGCAGAGGGTGGGGATCTCGATCCCTGCGATGCGCGCCGCCTCGAGGATCGTCGTGCCTTCGGGCACGGTTACGGGAATATTATTGATTTTCAGATTGACCATGGTGTACCTCACTTTCTCTCGACTGCCTTGAATTTGCAGTTGCCTTGGCATACGCCGCACTTGATGCACTTTGCGGGGTCGATCTCAAAGGACGCCAGCTTGTGGCCGGGCGCGACGTAGTCCGTCCGCGTGATGGCGCCGACGGGGCAGTTCTTCGCGCACATGCCGCAGCCGATGCACTTCTCCTTGTCGATGGAGAAGTTCAAAAGCGCCTTGCAGACGCCTGCCGTGCAGTGGTGGTGGTAGATGTGATCCTCGTATTCGTTGCGGAACTTGGCGAGGGTGGAAAGAACGGGGTTGGGCGCCGACTGCCCGAGCGCGCACAGCGAAGAGGTCTTCATGTGCTGGGCGAGCGCC
>CANRFD010000076.1 GCA_947629845.1 uncultured Clostridia bacterium | reverse complement strand
GGGGGTAGGGGGTGGGGCTCCGTCCTAATCTTGCGAACCGCCCCACAAGGCTTCTCCTTTTGCAAAGGGGAAGCTCCGCCGTAGGCGGTGATGGGGATTGAGCCACAAATCACGTCATGTTGAGCCGCCCGCCGACGTCCTTTCGGCGGGCGTGCCGAAACATGTCCTTATTATAATGCGGCCATCCCTCGACTACGCTCGGGATGACGTATTTATGTTTCGCCACGGTAAATCCCGTCCTCCCGCCCCGCGCCCGTTTACCGCGTCCTTCGCCTTTTTCCGCAAAAAAACTCACCCCATGCGCGCAAAAATTTGTTTGCCACGCTTGCCAATTTCCACAAGATATAGTATAATGTTTATACTTTTTCGGAGAGGTCGCAACATGCAACGGATTTCCCTGCGTAAACGTATTCTCATGGCCGTCATTTTTCTCTTCGCGTGCGTCTGCCTTGCCGCAGGCGTGCTGCTTTTGCACGGGGAGCGCGCCTCGGCGTTCTCGTCCTCGGGCTCATTTACTGCCGAAGAACAGACGGCGGGGAGCAAGTTTGCCTCCAACGGCGACCTTCTCGAGCTCTACAAAATTCCCGCGGAGGCGATAACCTACACCAACAACGGCGGCGGCGAGATCGCCAAGGCATTCGACGGCGATTTCGGCACGCAGTGGACGTCCGTGCAGCAGAACACCCGCACCGACAAGAAGGAAGAGGGGGAGTTCACCAACGAGGTGACGGTGACGTTCTCGCAGGATGTGAAGATCGACCGCGTGCTCTATCAGGCCTCCGACGCCCGCGTCGCCCACGGCTATCCCACGCAGCTCGAGCTGCAATATGCAGCGGAGAGCGGCGACTTCACCACCCTCGGCGTCTGCACCAGCAGCGCGACCGTGAACCGCGTCATTTTCAAATTCAGCGAAGTGACCTGCCGCCGCTTCAAGCTCGTGTTCCGCGAGGTCAACAAGGCGCACAACTGGGTGGCGACGGCCAAGGAGATCGTCTTTCTGACGCCCGAGGACGAAAATCTCGAAAAGCTCGCGCACCTCTTCTCCGACTACGCCGAAACGCAGCTCGAACACGGCATCGACGAGGCGTTCATCACCAAGGCGCGTACGGATTTTTCGGGCCGTCTCAACTATAAGGCGGCGATCGAGCCCCTCCTCGACCGCGCGGAAAGCATCGTAAAGGGGACGTTCCATAAGGATACGGCGCGGGAGTACGGCACGGGCATCGCGGGGGACAACGCGATCGCGCGCTACGGCGACATCCGCTCCTACTGCGCGAACACGCTGAAGATGTCCACGTTCGGCGTCGACTACCAGCCGACGGGCATCGCGGCGATCTCGGGGACGAAGCTCACGGTCTACGTGGAGGCGGGGGAGAACGACCCGCTCCCCAACATCATCTTTACGCAGTCCTTCGGCGATTGGCGGTCGTGGCTCGCCCGCTACCGCTTGGCGCGCGGCAAAAACGTGTTCACCGTGCCCAACTTCATCACGGAAAATTACACGGCGGTGCCCGAGGACGGCATCACGCCGGGCGGCCCCGTCTACCTCGAAAACCCCTACACGGCGGAGCAGCAGTCCGATAAGCTGAAGGTCTACATCGAGGGGGGAGAGTTCTATCCGCTCTTCCGCAAGGGCGGCGACACGGAAAAATTCGAAGAGGCCATCGTGAGCTATAAAGAGAAGATGGAAGAAGCGCCCAAGCAGTATGCGGACGTCGCGGAGATCGCTTCCGACCACGTCCTCGCGACCTCCGTCGTCTCCTCGGCGTACGAGCTGTTCGTCACGAAAGATTACAGCGTGCAGGAGAGTTGCGAGGGCTGGGACGGCTTCATGGAAGAGCTCCTCGGCTTCGGCGGCGTCTCGTTTGAAGAGGGCGGCGCCTACTATGCGGAGATCAACCGCCATTTGCGGCACAATTTGCGCCTTACGCAGCCGTGGGCGGGCGCGCTCGCCTATGCGGCGGGGGGCTTCTGCGGCTTCTGCATGGGGGCTTACAGAGACGATTTCTGGCTGCTCAACTATCATCAGTACGGCTGGGCGATGCCACACGAACTCGGGCACGCCTTCGATAACAACATGGGCGCGGCGGGGCGCACGACGGCCGAGGTGACGAACAACATGTGGGCGATCTACAACCGCAACTACCTCGAAAAAAATCCCGAGATGCGCTACAACGCCGACGTTTTCCGCAATGAACTTGCGCCCGACAGGGAGCCGCAGGAAAAACCCTACGTCACTTATTGCGGTACGGGGTACGTCTTTTGGTGGCTCATCGAGAGCCGCTATCCGGGCTTTTGGGGCAAGATGGAGAACTTGTACCGCTACCGCAATGTGGACGAGGACATGGCCGCCGCGGGCGTCACGGACGAGGAAAAGAAGCTCCTGACGCAGGAGGAGCGGCACGCCTACCTCTGTTCGCTCGCCGCCGAGACAGATCTGACCTACTATTTCGACCGCTGGGGCTTCTATTTCAACACCAAGACGGTGGGAGAGGGGGAGGACGCCAAGACGGTGCCCGCCTCGCAGTTCGATGCCGACGCCCTCTCTGCCGCCTACACCAAGCTCATGCAGTACGCCGGGAGCGCCTTTGTAAGGCCGCAGCTCAAGTTCTGGTACATGGGCTATTGGGACTACAACTATGTGCGCGACATCGGCAAGGGCATGTACACCGAGGAGAACAAGGTGACGGTCGCCGACGTTTTCGCGTCCGCAGGCGGCTATACCGTCATTCTGCCCGAGGAGACCAACGAAGCGCACCTCGGGTATGAGATCGTGGAGAACGGCCGCGTCATCGGCTTTACGGCGGGCGCCGCCTTCACCGATAGGAACGAATACCCCAAGGGCTACGTCCCCTCCTATTCCGTCCGCGCCTACGACCGCCTTCTCAACTGCTCCGCGCTCTCCTCGTCCGTCTCGCCTGCCGCCGAGCAGGGCGACGTGTGCAAGATCGGGGAGACGAAGTATCCTTCGCTCGCCGAGGCGTTTGCGGCCGCCGCCGAAGGGGACGTCATCGAGCTCATCGCCGAGGCCCGCTCCTCCGCCGTCACCGTGGAGAGGAGCGTGACGCTGGCGGGCAGCTTTGCCGTGCTCCGCGGCGAGACGGGCAGCCTCTTCACCGTAAAATCGGGCGCGAAACTCACGCTGCAAGGCGGCGACGGGGAGCGGAACGCCCTCCGCATCGACGGCGGAAAATTTTCGCAGGACGGGGCGCTCATCCGCGTCGAGCAGGGCGGCGAGCTCGTCTCCGAGGGCAGCGTGATCTTGGAGAACAACTATTCAACGGGCGACGGCGGCGCCATCTTCGCAAGCGGCGCCCTGACGCTGAACGGCACCGTCTTTCTCGGCAACCGCGCCAAAAACGGCGGCGCCATCCGCGAGGACAACGCCTCTACGAAGTCCGTTCTCACCGGCGTGCGCTTTGAAAACAACACGGCGAGCGAGGACGGCGGAGCGGTCTCCCAGCGGGGCACCATGACCTTCGAGGGCTGCGCGTTCGTCGCCAACGCCGCGCGGAGCGGGGGAGCCGTCTGCAATTTTTCGGGCGGCGTGATCTACTGCAACGACGCCCGCGTAGAGCGCAACATCGCCACGGAGAAGGGCGGCGGCTTCTGCACCGACGGATATGCCGACTTCAAGGGCGGGACGTTCCTCTCCAACCGTGCGCGGCAGGGCGGCGGCATCTACTTCGCCGCGGGCAACAACGCGCGCAAGGGCTTCGTCGGGAACAACGGCGAGACGCCCATCAAATTCAAGACCAATCACGCCGAACAGGGCGGTGCGCTGTACATCAATTCCGCGGCTCCCGTTGCGGTCTCGGCGATCGCCGTCGCGGGCAACCGCGCGGAGGAGGCGGGCGGCGGCGTGCTCTACCTCGAAAAGGGCGGGCTGACCTTCCCGAACACCCCGACCGAAATTCCCGATTTCGTATTTGAAGGCTGGAAACTGAACGGGGAGAGCGTGACGGAGTTTTCGAACTTTGCAGAGGGGAGCTACCTCGACGCGGAGGGGGTGACGAGCTTCTACGTCACGTTCTACGTAGACGGCGCGGCGTACGGCGACAGCACCCTCTACAGCGAGGGGAGCACCGTCGTCCTGCCCGAACTTTCGCAAAAGATGGAAAAGCGCCGCTTTCTCGGCTGGAGCGTCAACGGGACGCTTGCCGCCGCGGGCGAGACCGTCGCTATTTCCGAGGACATCTCCGCCGAGGCGGTGTTCCGCAACGAGTACGACGCGACGGTGTCGGTGGGCGGCGAGGTCACGAAGAAGCAGACGGTGCTCGAAGGCGACCCGTTCGTGCTTCCCGAAGCGCCCGAAGCCCCCGAGGGCAAGGTGTTCAAGGGTTGGCAGGTGCACAGCACGCTGCGCGCGCCGGGCGACGAGGTGTTCCTTACGGGCGATGTGGATATCCACGCGGTGTTCGAGGACATTCCCAATCAGTCCCTCGTGCTCATCGTGTGTGTCTCCGTCGCCGCGGCCGGCGTTGCCGCCATGGCGGGCGTCTCCATCGGCGTATATCTGCATCACCGCAAAAAGAGGGCAAAATAATTTTTGAAAATGACATGAAAGCCCTCCGCACCCCCTGTGCGGGAACCGCCGTCGGCGGTTCCCGCACAGGGGGGTGCGGAGGGCTTTTTTTCTCGGCGCGCGCTCGCGGGGTGCCGCTCACGCTCTCTTCATAATGAAGTATAGCACTTTTAGAAAACCGTGGGGGGATGTATGCCAAATTTTTTTAAGTTTTCACAAAAATTTTTTTTGCGCATACTGCAGTCGTGAAGCCGGCAGAGAAATTGGCGAAAATCTGGAGAGGGGGAATGGGCGGCTACCGCACGCTCGTCGCCCATAAATTTACGACGCTCGCGGGCACGCTCGTCTTTTTTCTCATCCTCTCCCTCGTGCCGTTTTTGTTCTGGCTGACGCTGCTCTTCGGCACGTCCGCACTCGACGCCGCCTCGCTCTCGGGGCTGGGGCTGTTCGATTGGGCGGAAGATCTTCTCGTCTTTTTCAAGGAGAACGCCGCGGAAAATACGGCGGGCGCGAGCGTTGTGTTCCTCGCGACGACGCTGTGGTCGAGCACGGGATTTTTCTACCACCTCCGCCGCAGCGGGGAAATTATTTACGATTACAAGCGGCAAAAACACGGCTGGAAGGTGCGCCTCGCCGCGCTTTTGTATACGGCGGGCGTGATGCTGTTTTTCGCCGCCGCGGGCGCCATTTTGTTTGTCGCGGGCGTGGCTTCCCGATTTTTGCCGCCGTGGATCTCCTACCCCGTGTGGTACCTCTTGGCGCTCCTTTTGGGATTTTTCGCCGCGTGGATTTTGAATACCTACCTCTGCCCGTACAAGTGCAGGCCTTCGGATACCGCCCTCGGCAGCTTTCTGACGGCCATCGCTTGGCTCGTCGCCTCGGGCGCGTTTGCGATCTATTTGAATTTCGGGAACAAAGAACAGCTGTACGGCGCGCTGACCCTCGTTGTGGTGTTTCTCATTTGGCTGTATTGGATGATGATCTGCCTGACCGCCGGCGCCGTCTTTTGCCGCGTGCGGATGGGGGAGAAGAAGGAACACAAGGAATTATAAAAGTTTCCGAAAAATCTTGCAAAATTTTTGCCTGCGTGGTATACTGAAATTGCGCCACAACTGAATATATGGTATATCGGTTTAGATGTATGGATACAACTACGGCTGGGTGTATCCTTCTTTTCCGTATATCTAAACCGTGGAAAGTTGTGGCGCAACACATTGGGATACTCCATGCGGGCGTTCCCTATGTGGAGCGTCCTTATTTTTTGCCCGCAAAAGGAGAAACCCATGAAAAAGAAATTTTTGACCGTACTTTTGGCACTTGCGGTGGCGCTTTGCCTTTGCTTCGGTCTCGCGGCGTGCGGAGAAGAGACTCCGCAAACGCCTTCCGATACCACCGAGACGGAAACAGGCGGCGGCGGGAGCAACACGCCTGCGCCTCATGTTCATGCCTACGGAAATTGGGAAGTTATTACGCCCGCCACGCATACGGCGACGGGCACGCGGCGCAAATATTGTTCGTGCGGCGACCATATCGATGAGACCATTCCCAAGACGACGGAGCACACCTTTTTGCCCTATTCCCACACGGACGCAACTTGCACGGTGGCGGGGGAAGACGTTTTGCGGTGCGAATGCGGGGAAGAACAGCACACGACCATTCCCGCCGAGGGACATACA
>CANRFD010000075.1 GCA_947629845.1 uncultured Clostridia bacterium | reverse complement strand
TTCGACCCGAAGCGCGTCTCCCCCGCCGATTACCGCGACCTGCTCCTCTCCCTGCAGCATTCTCCCCTCTATTCGCTGGTCAACCGCGTGATGCTGCGCTCCATGATGAAGGCGGTATATTCCCCCGAAAACGTCGGGCACTTCGGGCTTGCGTCCGAATGCTACTGCCACTTCACCTCGCCCATCCGCCGCTATCCCGACCTCTGCATCCACCGCATCATCAAGGAGAGCCTTGTAGACGAGGAGCGGGCGAAAACGTACTATAAAAACGTCGTACGGGAGGCCGCAACGCAGTCCTCCGCATGCGAACGCAACGCAACGGACGCCGAGCGCGACGTCGACGCCCTCTATATCGTCGCCTACATGCACGACAAGATCGGCGAATTGTACGAGGCGACCGTCTCGGGCGTTACGACCTACGGCGTCTTTGCCGAACTCGACAACACCGTCGAGGGGTTTATCCCCATCGAGACGCTCCCCGACGACAGCTACGAATACATCGAGGAACGCTTCCTCCTGCGCGGCACCAAGAACACGTTCCACCTCGGCGAGCGCGTCCGCGTCCGCGTGACGGGCGTAGATTGGGGCGCGCGCAGGGTGCAATTTTCTTATGAGGGAAAGGTATGAAAGTCATCGCGGTCAATAAACAGGCCTCCTTCGAATACTTCATCGGAGATCGGTACGAGGCCGGCATTGTGCTCGAGGGCGCGGAGGTGAAATCTCTGCGTGCGGGCAGAGCCTCGCTCGGCGAATGCTTTTGCGAAATTCGCGGGGGCGAAGTTTTCATCAAAAACATGCACATCGCCCTCTACGACAAGAGCGGCGCCTTTTCCACGCGCGATTCGCGGAAGGACAGAAAGCTCCTCCTGCACCGCTTCGAAATATCCAAGATCGTCGGCAGGGTCAACGAACGGGGCTACACCCTCGTCCCCCTGAAGATCTACTTCAAGGACGCGCTCGTCAAGGTGGAAGTCGCCCTCTGCAAGGGCAAGCACACCTACGACAAGAAGCAAGCGCTGAAGGAGCGCGACGTCAAACGCGCCACGGACAGAGAATCGAAGGCATGGTGAAAGCCCGCGCACATGCGCGGGCTTTTCCTATCGCTTTTTACTCAAAGGCGGTTTGCCTGCTCCTCGCCGCGGCCGCTTTTGCGCTTCAGTTCGATCGCCCGCATCATCGCGGCAAAGGCAACGGCGAGAAGCGCCGCCCAAACCGCAAACGAGCTGATTGCGCACCACGTCATCATCTCCCCCGTCACGCCGTCGCCGAACGTCATGACGAGCACGTACTGCAGCGACAGAACGGAGACGAGCGCGTCCATAAAATTCAGGTTGCGGCACATCTTTACGCTCAACTGCCTCTCCCTTCTGTTCTTGACATAGTTCACCGTCGAGAGCGCGATCTTGTACGTCGTATATGCCGCAATGGCGATCGCCGGGATCGCCGTGTATCCGATCGCCTTCTCCTGCAAGACCATGAGCGAAATGGGCGCGATCAGGGCAACGTCCACCGCGAACAGAAAGATGCTCTGCACGAAGTACATTTTTATGCGGACGGCGCCCTTCTGCTCCTCCGTCAGCTCCTTCCTCCGCAGCCGCTCCTCGACGATAAGAATGCACGCCCGTATCTCTGTGAGCAGGCCGTAGTACACGGCGATGCCGATGTTCCACGCCGCGCCGTAGGCAAACCACAGAAAGACGTTGTACCCCGCGAATACCGCCGTTACGAGCAGAGAAAGGGTCGAGAACAGAAATACGCGGACTTCCCTGTTGTCCAAACCGAAATGCAGCTGTTTCGTAAGCCGTTCCCTCCCCTTTCAGTTTTCCGCATCATGCCGAACCGTCAAATTACGTCGGCCTGCAAGAGCGCATTGCCCTTTTCGAGCAGGTTTGCAAGTTTTTCCTCGTTGTCGTCGATGATCGGCAGAAGCTGCTTGGTCTTTTTCGCCGCCATCTTCTTATAGATGAAATAGTTCACCCCGCACAGAGCGATGCCCGCGATCCCCAACAGGATGCCGCCGGCGAGCGCGGGGATGCTGTTCTCGATCAGCATGACAAGGCACATGCCCCCTCCGAACACGAGGGCGGCGACGATCCCAAAGACATAGGCAAAGATGTTCGCCCCCATCGTCTTGGCGCTCTGCTGCCGCGCGATCGTATCCATCAGCGTCTCGGCCTGCCTTTCGAATTTGTTGAGTTCCTGCTTGTGCTTCAGCTTCCTGTCCCGCTTGAGCGAAAGCGTAACGCCTTCGGGGAAGGCGGGCGTGACCGACGTCACCTCCCAGCCGAACGACTCGTACAGATCGATCGCCCGCGACTGTTCCCTCGCCTTCACCGACTTGGTCGCGTATTCGTACGCGATAAAATCCTTCTCCATTTTACACCTCTTTCATGAATTTTGCCTGCGGAAGGGCCACCGTGCGCGCTTTTCGGTTGACTTTTCCGTGAGACAATTGTATCATAATAGAAAAAAAGCAAAAAAGCAACGCCGAAAAAGCCGCTTGGGACACAATATGCGATTGTGTTTCGGCAAATGAGACAAAAAGGAGATTTTTGTACCGTGGAATATTCGCCGGAGGAGTACAGCCGCTTCTATATCGTGCAGGCGCTCTTCAAGTTGATGCACGAATACGAATACGAGAAGATCAGCGTGACGGACATCACCAACAAGGCGGGCGTGGGCAGGGCGACGTTCTACCGCTACTTCAAGCGGAAGGAGGACGTCATCCTCTACTATTTCGAGCACAACACCAAGAGCTTTATGTACGAGCAACGCTTCTACCCCCGCTGCAAGGCCGACTACGTCGCCATCGTAACCAACGTGCTCACGCTCTTCCAACAGCAAAAGGAGCCCTTCAAACTCATACGCAAAGCGCGGCTCGAATACATCTATCTCGACTATCTAAACGCCAATTTTATTGCGACCTTCGAACGCGACAACTTCCCCGCAGGGAAATTCCAGCCCTACCTGTATTCGGGGATGCTCTTCAACGTCTCGATGGCGTGGCTCGAGAACGACTGCGCCGAACCCATCGCCGAGCTGGCGGAGAGCATCGTAAACGCCATCTATTTCGAACCCGCGCCAAAAGCGTAACTGCGCCCGCCCACGGAGGAAATTATGAACGATCCCTTTATCAAGCCCGACTTCCATTCCAACATCATCAACATCTCCGCGACGCTTGCGGAGTTTTTGGGCTGCCCGAACGACAACCCCACCCTTCCCGCCCTCGCCGCCGAGCTCAAAAAGCAATATAAAAATATCATTTTTCTGATCTTCGACGGCCTCGGCACCCATCCCATCGACGTCAATTTGTCGGACGGCGACTTTCTCAAAAGAAACATCCGCCAAACTTTGACTTCGGTGTTCCCCTCCACGACGACCAACGCAACGACCACCCTGCTCTCCAACAAATATCCGATGGAGCACGGCTGGTTCGGCTGGTGCCTGTACTTCGAGCAGCTGCATAGCGTCGTCAACCTGTTCCCCGAGACGAACGCCGACACGGGCGAACCCATCGAAGCGGGATATCTCAAGAGGACGCTGCCCTTCGTTCCCTTTTATAAGGAAGCGAAGAGCGACTATAAGACGAGCGTCGTCGTGCCCGAATATTGGGACAACGACGACGAAAACAGGTATGTCTGGAGCACGCACGACGAACTTTTCCGATACATCGAGAAGCTCTGCGGAGACGCGGGCAGACAATTTATCTACGCCTATTGCGACGACCCGGACGCCACCATGCACCGCTTCGGCGTATCCTCCGCGGAGGCAAAGCGCGTCATCGGCAAACTGAACGGGAAGCTCGAGGAAACGTTCGGGCGGCTCTCAAATACCCTTCTCATCGTCACGGCGGATCACGGGCAGGTGGATGTCGGGGACTACATCTATCTCTACAAGGATGCTGAACTTTTGTCCCTCCTCGCCGCCCCGCCCTACATGGAATCGCGCGCCACGGCGTTCCGCGTCAAGGCCGACTGCCGAGGGCAGTTCGAAGAGATGTTCCGCAAAAAGTACGGCGCGGACTACGAACTGTACGAAAGCGCCGAACTCGTCCGCGAAAACTACTTCGGCGGCACGGGCGAACACGCCGCCCTGCTCGGCGACTACATCGCCGTGGGCAAGACAAACCGCATCTTTCTTCTGCACGAGCGCGCCCACCCCCACAAGGGGCATCACGCCTCCCTGACGGAGGAAATGCTTGTGCCGCTCATCTTCATCGGAAAAAAGGAAGGTTAAACTATGGACTGCATTTTTTGTAAGATCGCGGCGGGCGAGCTGCCGAGCAAAAAGGTGTACGAGGACGGGGACGCCTTGGTGTTCATGGACATCGCTGGCGACGTAGACGGCCACATGGTCGCCATTCCCAAACGGCACGCCGAAAACATTCTCGACTGCGACAAAGACGCCCTTTGCAAGGTCATGCACGCGGTGAAAACCGTCGCCGAACACCTCGTAAAACGGTGCGGCTACGACGGCGTCAACCTGCTGAACGCCAACGGGACAAGCGCGGGGCAGTCCGTCCCCCACCTGCATTTTCACATCATTCCGAGAAAGTCGGGCGACGGCGTCAACGCCTGGCCTTCCTTCGGCGGCGCAACGTCGTCCATCGATGACGTCTGGAAAAAAATCAAACTTTGACCCCTCCCCCCGCAAACAATTCCACATAAAAATATTTCCATCGGCTACCCCGATGGTTTTTTCTATTCCGCAAATTTTTTTCGATTACTTAAAAATTCGCAAAAGAAAAACTGTATATCAATATGGTGACGCCAATACAAACCTCGTTTGTATTTTGTCTATCTTTATTAAAAAGGAGTTAATAAAATGTTCAAATCACGTTTTGAACAAGTATGTTGTACAAAATGTAATAAGTTATTTACAATTCAATACGTTTCATACCCAAGTAATATCGACGAAAAACGTATTTCTTACATCACTTGTCCATACTGTTCTTCACTTGTAAGTCGTATTTACCTGAACGGAAATGAAGATGTATTTGAAAAACCGTAATTTAAGGGGATGGCATTTCACCATCCCCTTAAATATTGTTGCACCGCGCCCAATCTGATTTGAACCGCTTCGAAACAAAATTACCGTTCCACGAAGTTGACAGATGCGAGATCTATTTTATCCGGCTTCAAGATAAACCAACGTTGGAAAGGCATTGTCGCACTTCCCGCTCCCGAGATCGTCTCTATCCCATATTATCTGTTATTCCTCTGAATTCCTGTTATCGCGGCCATTATACCATATAAACAGGGCAAACGCAAGTCTCGGGCGGCGCACAAAACAAAAAGTAAATCCGAACCGTTCGCTTGTTGTAAGCGTCGATTCGAACTTCAAAGATTTTATGCACCACACTTGGCCTTCGCATGGCTTTCGGTGCGCCTGTTTCAGACTTTTTTGCCCGTTTGGACTTGATTTATTTGCGGTTCTATGCCATAATCATATTATGATAAACAACAATTTATTGGAGAAGTGTATTATGAAAAAATTTGCAAGTGTAATCATTGCAACGGTAGCATTGATATTTTGTTTTACATTATCTGCTTGCGGAAATAAATATGTAAGCCATTATAGTGCTATGCTGATGGTAAGGGAAAATACTTCAAATAAAGCGTCTGTTACATTTGATACTTTTAGCGGAACATATGTAATGAAATTGAAGAACAATGGCGCAGACGAGGTGTTTATAACTTATGAAGCGACGCTTCGGGAAGGGAATATAAAAGTTTTCTATGATTTTCATGATGAGAAGCTGAACTTATTTGACATTGAAACCGACGGCTCTGTTGATAGTAAAACCGAAACTTTTACAGGCAATAAAACGATTTACATCATCATTGAATCGGACGGTACATGTAATGACGGCAGTTTTTCGTTTGTTTTGGAAAAATCAGAGAAATAATTTTCAATTCAACGGAATATAAGGAAAGCGAGGGCGGTTGTCCTCGCTTTTTGCTAAAAAGAACGCAGACTGAAATGGTTCAACTTACGTTCAGAGTGGTGCGGATGACAGGACTTGCACCTTTGGCGGCGCGCCCCGCCCGCACCCACCACTCCTCATACCGACCGAGCGCAGCGAGGGAGTGTATCTTCCCCCATCCCGCGCCCCGCGTCATTCCGCCCTGCCCGCTTGTTTTACGCGTCATTCTGAGCCGCCGTCCGCGGTCTGCCCCGCCCACGCGGGGGCAGACCGCGGACGGCGAGTCGAAGAATCCCGAACAACGAAGTCCGACCCCTCTTACCGACCGAGCGCAGCGAGGGAGTGTATCTTCCCCTATCCCTCGCCCCCGCATCATTCTGCCCTGCCCGCTTGTTTTCCGCGTCATTCTGAGCCGCCGTCCGCGGTCTGCCCCGCCCACGCGGGGGCAGACCGCGGACGGCGAGTCGAAGAATCC
>CANRFD010000074.1 GCA_947629845.1 uncultured Clostridia bacterium | reverse complement strand
GGTGCGGGCTTAGGCGCCTCGGGAAGCACATAGCCGCACTGCGGGCAAGTATTCCCGTGGCGCACCGTAACCTTTCCGCATTCGGGACAATGAAACAGCTCCTTCCCGCAATGGATACACTTCTTCGCTTGATCGGAAATTTCCTGCCCGCATTCGGGGCATTTTATCAACGCCATAAATATTCCTCCTTTGTTTTTAACGAAACTTTGTTATTTTTCATAATTATAGCAATATCTTGTTGTTCTGTCAATGTTTTTAAGCATAAAAATGCTAAATTGTGATTATGGAAACTATGACGATCAATGAACGGTTGAAGGAATTGAGAATAGAAAACGGCCTGACGCAGAAGCAGCTTGCCGACAAACTCGGGCTGGGGCAGACCACGATCGCAACGCATGAAAAATCGCATATGCCGCAGCTTGACAGTCTCATCGCGTATGCGGACTATTTCGAGTGCACGCTGGACTATCTTGCGGGGCGGGAAAAGACCCCTCTCCCCTACGCCCTGACCGAGGAGGAGCGCGAATGGGTGCGCCTCTTCCGCAGTTTGAAGCCGCAGACCAAGTCGCTCGCCAAAAAGCAGCTCGAGCTCTTGGCGGCATTTGACGGAAGCCGCGGGTAATTCTTTTTCAACAGAAGAAAAACGCTTGCAAAATTCTTTGATTTGGGATATACTATGTTTGCTGTGATAGGTGGGGAGTTAGCGGTGCCCTGTATCTGCAATCCGCTATAGCAGAGCCGAACGCTTTTCTCGGTGCCGTCCATGGAAGGCCGCGCGCAGTAAGGGTCGTTGATAACAAGGTCTCATGCAACGTATGTCCGCGAACCGTGTCAGGGTAGGGATACAGCAGCACTAAACGGTGCCATGCGTGTGCCATGAGGTAGCTTTGTCGGAGATACCTGCTACGTTCCCGCTTCGGTGGATGACAACAAAAAAAGCTCTCACAGTTTTTATTTTGAAAATTTTTTTCCCTGCATGAAGCCCGCAGGGCTCTTTTTTATTTTTGCCCGCGAACACGTTTGACATCCCCGCGCCTGTCTACCGCCCCTCCCCGCCTGCAACCCGAGGTCTTGCCCTCCCCTTGCGTCAAGGGGAGGGGTAGGGGTGGGGATCCGCCCTTATCTCCCGCCGCGCCCTTGCCCCCTCCTCGGGAGGGGGTGTCCCGTAGGGACGGGGGTGGGGCTACAAATCACGTCATGTTGCCCCACGCGCACAAATTGTCATGTCGAGCGTAGTCGAGACATCTCTACCTTATTTTGAGATTTCTCGGCTCCGCTTCGCTCCGCTACTTCGCCTACGGCTCGTGCGCCGCTTCGCGTCGGGCGAAATGACACCCCCGCCACATAATCACGTCATGTTGAGCGTAGTCGAAACATATCCTTATTATAATGCGGACATCCTTCGACGAAGCTACTTCGTCGCTACGCTCCTTGTGCCGCGCTTCGACAGCATAATATGTGCGCGCGGAGCAGGATGACGTAATCATACTGCGGGTCTGAATATCCCGCCCCCGCCCGCCTTCTTGCTTCCCCCGTCTGGGGGAAGTGCCCCGTAGGGGCGATAGGGGTTCTCGCGCCCCAACCCCTTCAGTCACTTCGTGACAGCTCCCCCAAACGGGGGAGCCAAGTGCCCTGCGCGTCCCCCGTCCCCCCGTCTCCTCATCTCGACGTTCCGCAGGAACGGAGGAGATCTTCCCATGTCCTTCCCCCGCCTCGCCCTTGCCCGCCCCGCCTCGTCATCCTGCCCCCTCCCGAGGAGGGGGTGTCCCGTAGGGACGGGGGTGGGGCACGCCACATAATCACGTCATGTTGCCCCGCGCGCACCATTCGTCTACTAAGCGCGGCACGCCCCGCCCGCACATATTATGCCGTCGAAGGGCGGCACGAGGAGCAAAGCGACGAAGTAGCCCCCACAGGGGGCGAAGTAGCCGCCGCTGCCCTTGCGGCGTGTCGAAACATGTCCGCATTATGATTCCCCCCCTCGCAAAAAACTTTCACCGAATTTTCATCAAAAAAGTGGCATACATCCAACACAAAAAAATTTTCTCGTGCTACCATTACTATGGAACAAGCGTGAAGCGCAAGCGGAGCGCGCCGCTTCCCAAAAAAGCTCCCCGCTGCGCCAAGCGGCGGCGTGCCGCAGGTGCGGCGCCGCGCGACGCAGCGGGGAGCTTTATGCGGAAAAACATTTTTTAATGCCAAAAAATTACGCCGCGGCAAATGTCCGCGGCGCAACCGTTCTTTCCCAAAATTATTTCATGAATGCCAAAAACGCCTTGTAGTTGCTGTACAGGTCGGCCTTGGAGACGACCTCCCACGGCGCGTGCATGGATATGACCGGCACGCCCAAATCCACCGTGTCGATGTTGAGCTGCGCCACGAACTTGGCAACGGTGCCGCCGCCGCCCACGTCCACTTTGCCGAGTTCGGCCGTCTGCCAGACGACGCCGCCCTCCGCGAACATCTTGCGCACTTCGCCGATAAATTCGGCGTTGGCGTCGTTGGAGCCGCTCTTGCCGCGTGCACCCGTGAACTTGCACATGGCCGTCCCGCAGGAGAGCATGGCGCTGTTCATCTTCTCGTATACGCCGGCGAAATTGGGGTCGTACGCCGCCGTCACGTCGGAGGAAAGGCACTTGGAGGCAAAGCGCACCTTGCGGAAATTCGCCCCCATGGCAATGGAGATCTCCTCCATGAGGTCTTCGTAGACCTTGCTCTGGATGCCCGTGGTGCCCTCGCTGCCGATCTCCTCCTTGTCGACGAGCATGGCGAGCACGGTGTGCTCGGTCTCATTTTCGAGGACCGCGGTGAGGGCGGGGTAGGCGCACACCCTGTCGTCGTGCCCGTAGGCGCCGATGAGCGCCCTGTCGAAGCCGATGTCGCGTGCGTTGTAGGCGGGCACGGCGGAGAGCTCGGCGGAGAGGAAATCTTCCTCCGTGATGCCGTACGCCCTGTTGAGCACGGCGAGCACGTTGAGCTTGATCTTCTCCGAAACGTCCTCGTCGGCATAGGGCAGGCCGCCCACGACGACGTTGAGCTGTTCGCCGTCGATGATCTTGCCCGCCCTGCCGCTCATCTGGTCGGCGCCGAGGTGCGGGAGCAGGTCGGTGATGTAGAAAACGGGATCCTTGGGGTCGTCGCCCACGCGGACGGTCAGCTTTTCGCCGTTCTTCTTCACGACGACGCCGTGCAGGGCGAGCGGAATGGCCGTCCACTGGTATTTTTTGATGCCGCCGTAGTAGTGCGTCTTGAGAAACGCCATGCTGCTATCTTCGTAGAGCGGGTTCTGCTTGATGTCGATGCGGGGCGCGTCGATATGGGAGGCGATGACGCGGATGCCGTCCTCCTCCAAATTTTTTGTGCCGACGCGGAACACGACGATCGACTTGCCGCGGTTGACGAAATATTTTTTGTCGCCCGCAGCGAGCTTGTCGCCGAAATGATATTCGGTGAAGCCCTTCTCCTGCGCCGCCTTCACGGCGTAGTCGCACGCCTCGCGCTCGGTCTTGGCGGCGTCGAGGAACGCCATGTAGCCCTTTGCGTAGTCGAAGATGGCCTTCTTTTCCGCCTTGTCGGCGAGTTCGTAGTAGTTCTGTTTCTTATACGACAGCTCCTTTTGCAGTTGCTGCCCCTTGCTCTTTTTCTCGGACATAGTCCCCTCCGTATTTGATTTTCCATATCATTATATCACCCCTGCGGTAAAAAGGCAATGAAAATGTGAGAACTATCCCCGCGTACGCTTGCAATTTCCGCAAAACCGCGCTAAAATAATGAAAAAAATTATGAATACAGAGGTACAGACATGAAACGATGGACGGCTTTTCTGCTTGCCGCGGCGATGGCTGCGGCGGCCTGCGGGCTTACGGCGTGCAACCCGGCCGCACCCGCTCCCGGACAGTCTCCCCGCGAGAACGCCACGGTGACCATCTTTACCACCAACGATATGCACGGCAACCTTACGGGCGACGGGAAGAGCACGATCGGCGTCGTGCAGGCGGCTGCGATCAAGGCTTCCACCCCCGATTCCCTCCTCGTGGACGCGGGCGACGCGACGCAGGGCGCGTCCTTTGCCTCCGTCTCCCGCGGGGCGGACGTCGTGCGGATGATGAACGAGGCGGGCTACGACCTTATGGCGGCGGGCAACCACGAATTTGATTACGGTGCGGACGTCCTCCTCGAGAACGCCGAACTCGCAAATTTCCCCGTTCTCGCCGCCAACGTAGAGAGGGACGGCAAGCCGCTGCTCGAAAGCAATGCGGTCGTCACGGCGGCGGGCTACAAGATCGGCTTTATCGGGCTCACGACGGTTTCGACCGCGACCTCCACCAACCCCTCCCTCCTTGCGGGTGTGACCTTTAAGGACGAGATCGAGACGGCAAAGACGCAGATCGCCGCCCTGAAGGACGAGACGGACGCGATCGTCCTCGTCTGCCACATGGGCGACAACCAAAAGGCCGTCTCCTGTACGAGCGAACAGCTTCTCGCGGGGCTCTCCCAAGCCGAACAGGCGGAGGTCACCGCCGTCATCGACGGGCACAGCCACACCGTGGAGGAGAAAACGTTCGCCTCCCCGCAGGGCGGCGAGAACGGCGTACAAAATGCAAGATCCATCCCCATTCTGCAGACGGGGGTGAATTTCACCAATCTCGGCAAGCTCACCCTCTCCTTCCATGACAGCGAACAGGGCGCGAGCGTCTCCGCCGAGGGCGAGGTGCTCGATTACGCCGCGGCGATGAACGTCGCCACGACCGAGGCGGGGAAACAGAAGGCGCAGAAAGTCCAAGAGAAGCTCGACGCGATCGGGCTTCAGCAGGAGGAAATTTTGGGCGAAGTGCTCTGCGGCATCGCCTCTCCCCTCTGGGGCGGCTATGTGTGCTACAACTATGTGGAGTCCCGCGTGGTGGAGACCTCCTACGGCGACTTTGTGACGGACGCCTTCCGCCACTACGCCGAACAATTTGCCGAGAACGAGGGGCTCGGCCTTCCCGTGGTGGCGGTGGAAAACGGCGGCGGCATCTCGCAGAGCCTGCCCACATGGCACTCGGGCGGGGTGAACGTCACCCGCGGCGACGTGCTCGGCGCCTTCAACCACGGCAATCTTGTGGAAGTTTTGAAGGTCTCCCCCGCCGAACTGTTTGCGGCGATCGAAAGCGGGCTCGCCACGACGGGGCAGGATGAGAGCGGGCTGCTCCTGCGCGAGCGGGTGAGCGGCTCCTTCCTCCAGTGCAGCGGCTTCTCCTACACCTACGACCCCGCGGGCGAAGCGGGCAACAAGGTCACGGAGGTAAAACTTGCGGACGGCACGGTGCTCGACCGCACGGACGCCCAAAACAAACTGCTGCTTGCCACCAACAACTACGTCTCGTCCTCCTTCAAGCAGGGGGAGAAGCTCGGCGAACTCGGCGGCGAGGACATTCTCATCGAGGACTATATCCTCTATCTCAGCGGAAAAAACGACGGCGTTCTCGATTATAAGTGCGACTACGGCCGCATTCTGATCGCAGGCGACAAGTCGCCTGCGACCTACACGGCGAAGTTCCGCGTGATGCGCGGCGACGCGCCGCAGGCGAACCAAAGCTATACGCTCTCGGTGGACGGCGGCGCGGGGCAGAACGTCACGACGGACGGCGACGGGTACTTCACCGTCACCCTCGCAAAGGGCGCGCATACCCTCCGCCTCGCCGAGACGGATAACTTTGTGTATGTGAACAACTACTCGGGCACGGGCGTTGCCGAGGGCAGTGAAGAGGCGCCCGACTTTTACACCAAGGAAGGATATTATCGCTTCTGTTTTTACTGCATTCTCGATAAAGATTGAGAGCGCGGAGGTCTGTCCGCGCTCCCTTCAGGGAAGCAAAATGTGGGAAATCTGGCCGTCTGAAGCGTGCGGCAGGAGCGCCTTCAGATGCGCCGCCATGCGGGCGTAGCTCTCACCGGGGCTGCGCCTGTATGCTTCGCGGCAGAAATCTTCGCCGAAAAATTGCTCGGGCGTAGAATAGCGGGCGAGCCCCCAGCCGTACGGCTTGCCGTATTTATCGCGGGCGTACTCGAAGTCGGCCGTCGTGATGTATGCCATCATCTGCAGGCGGGTGAGCGAACCTTCGTACCCCTTCTTGCGCTCCTCGGTGAAGCACACGCGGGCCTTGAGCTCCTTCCCGAGCAGGGAGGGCGCATGCATGAGCTCCTCCATGAGATAGGTGTCTCGGCGGCGGGCGATGCCCTCGTCCATGCGGGCGTCGTAGTCGTAGCCGTCGCGGCGGAGGTTGGCGAAGTCGGGGAACCACTCCCGCGAGATAAACATCGCCTTGCCTCGGTAAAACTTGCCGTAGGCGCAGTGCGCGAGGCGGATGACGGGGCCCTTCCACTCCCACGGGCCGTCCTCTTCGCCGAACCAGAGGGCGGGCGGCGTGTGCTCCTCGACGGAAAAGCCCGCGATCTCCCCGCGGAAAAAGGGCAGGAAGCCGATTTTATCGACGAGCGCGGCGATCTCCTCCGCGCGATCAAGAGTGGGGATCTGCATCTGTATACCTCGTGAAAAGTTGAGAAATGGATTGGGGAAATGGGGCGTACCCCCACTCCTACCCCTGATTACGGCGGCAGGTACCGCCGCAATCCCCGTCGGCGT